>ONQI01000008.1 GCA_900319915.1 uncultured Campylobacter sp. | reverse complement strand
TTGATAGCAAAGCCGCACGGATTGGCATGCTTGCAGATTACGACCGCCGGCGCGTCGCCAAAACTGCTCGCTATCGCTACGGCCGAGTTTAGGTCGGTCATATTGTTAAAGCTCGCCTCGCCTTTAAGAGCGCGGAAATGTTTGTCCAAAAAGCCGTCAAACTCATACGCGGCGCCCTTTTGGTGAGGATTTTCGCCATATCTTGTATCGAAGGCTTTTTTGCCGTAAATGAAGCGTTTCGCGCCAAAACCGCCGTTAAATCGCTCGTTCATGTAATTGGCTATCATGCTGTCATAGCTCGCGGTATGCTCGAATGCCTTTATCATGAGGCTTCGGCGAAATTCTTCGCTCACCGAGCCCGATTTTAGCGCGCTTAGCACGCCCTCGTAGTCGGTAGGATCCGTGACGATGAGCACGCTAGCGAAATTTTTAGCCGCGCTACGAACCATCGCGGGACCGCCGATGTCGATATTTTCGATGATTTCGCCAAAATCATCAGTGCGCTCGATAGTAGCTTTAAACGGATACAGATTGACGCACACGAGGTCGATTGCTTCAACGCCGTGTTTTTTTGCGTCCGCGACGTGCTCGGCTAGATCGCGACGGTGCAAAATGCCGCCGTGGATTTTGGGATGCAAGGTTTTAACCCGCCCGTCAAACATCTCCGGACTGCCCGTGAAATCGCTCACTTCGGTAGCCTTGAGCCCCGCGGCGACGAGTGCTTTGAACGTGCCGCCCGTGCTCAAAATCTCAAAACCTAGAGCTTCCAAACCCTTGGCAAACTCGACAATTCCACTCTTATCGCTAACGCTGAGTAGTGCTTTCATGTATTTCCTTTTGCAAATATTATAATTCAAATTTGAAACGCAATTCAAATTTGAATTATAACCGCCCAAAACTATTGCCCAAACTTTTCTTTTAAAATTGCATACGCTTCGTTAATTTCTTGAAGTTTTTTGGTCGCGTCGGCGACGACTTTTTCATCCGCGTTTGAACCGAGGAAATCGGGATGATATTTGCGAGCTAGGACTCGGTATTGCTTTTTGATTTCTTCGAAGCTCGCCGTGCTAGACAAGCCCAAAACCTCGTAAGGATCGCGCTTTGGCCTAGTTTGGTAGCTTGCGCCGCTTGAGCTTTCGCCTGAAAACCCGCCGTATTGCGCGCGAAATTCTCTCTCAAATCTCGCAAAAAGCTCGTTTTTAGCAAAGTCGCTTATGCCAAACGCGCTACAGATCTCATCTATCATTTCGCGCTCGGCTCGCTCAAACACGCCGTCCGCGTAAGCTAGGTTTAGTAAGTAAACCACGATACTAGCGCACTCGCGCGCACTTAGGTGACGGGAGACTTTATATTCGAGCGCGATATTAAAAACGGGCGTTTTGCCTTCTTTTTCGCGCTCGTAGATTGCTTTTAGTTCGTTTCTGACGCTATAATCGCCGAGCTCTTCACAGATTTGATCGAGCATAAAAGAAATATATTCGGCCTCGCTGCGGCTTACTTTGCCGTCGCTTTTTGCCACGCGCGCAAGCAACGCGACAAGAAAGCGAGCGTCCGCGATGCTAAACTCGCGTGCGCCATATCCCGCGCCAGAAGCGTAAGAGCGCACGTAACCCTTGCTAAGCACGTACCATACGGCTATAACAAGACCTAAAAATAAGAAAAAACTCACCTATCGCCCCGCAAAATCGCCTCAAATTCGCCAAAATAAATCTCGCGGATTTCTTTCAAATTTGAATTAACGCCGTCGAGGATGAATTTATCTCCGCCTGTGACGCCGATTTTTTGGGCTTTGACGCCGTATTTAGCGCAAAGCTCCAAAAAGGCGGCTTCGTCTTTTACTCCAACGACCGCGCGGCTTTGACTCTCGTCAAAAATATAACGCTCGTCGGCAAAATCGCAACTTCCCTCAAAGCCCAAATTTGAAACCGCCGCCATTTTTGCCAGCGTCACGGCCACACCGCCGATTCCAACGCTATCCGCGAACGCAAGCGTGCCCGCGTCGTTCGCGGCTATCACCAAATCCCACAACGCGCGTTCGTTTGCGTAATTCAAATTTGAAACCTCGCCCGCGCACTCGTTAAAAAGCGTTTTCATGTATAGGCTCGCGCCAAACTCGCCCTTCGTCTCGCCTAGTAAATACACGCTTGCGCCATCAGAAAATACGCTATCAAGGGCTTTTGCGGCATCTTTGATAACGCCGACGGTGACGATGGCGGGTGTGGGCTGAACGCTCACGCCCTCGGTTTCGTTATACAAGCTCACGTTGCCGCTGACAACCGGCGTATTTAAAGCGGCGCAAGCCTCTTTGATACCCTCGCAGCCTTGCGCGAACTGCCACATGACCTCGGGGTTTTGCGGATTGCCGTAATTAAGACAATCGGTGATCGCAAGCGGAGTAGCGCCACTCATCGCGACCTTGCGACCCGCCGCAGCCACGGCCGCCGCCGCGCCGACAAAAGGATTTATGAAATTTAGTCTGTGATTACACTCTGCCGCCATAGCCACGCCCGCGCCCGTTTCTTTGACGCGAATCATCGCCGCGCCTAGACGACCGGGCTTTTTTACCGTGTTTGTTCCCACGGTCGCGTCGTATTGATCGTAGATATAAGCTTTATTTGCGACGTTCGGATCGGCTAGAAGCTTCAAAAAAGCGCTTTGATTATCCACTCGCGGCGCGTTTTCAAATTTGAACTCTTTAATCTCGTCAAGATACGCGGGGCGCGCGGTAGGACGATCCAAAATCGGCGCGGCGTCCGCAAGCGGCGCGATAGGCACGACGCCTACTTTTTCACCCTTCCACATAAGCTCCATCACACCCGTATCCGTTACCTCGCCGATAACGGCGGCTTCAAGACCGTATTTGTCAAAAATCGCCTTAATGCCCTCCTCGCAGCCTTTTTTCGCGCAGATAAGCATACGTTCTTGGGATTCACTAAGCATAAGCTCGTATGGAGTCATACCGGTCTCTCGCATAGGTACTTTGTCAAGATCTAAGCGCATGCCGCTACCGCTTTTGGCGGCCATTTCAAAGCTACTCGAAGTAAGTCCAGCCGCGCCCATGTCTTGGATGCCGATGACGTAATCGGTTTTGAATAGCTCAAGACAAGCTTCCATAAGAAGTTTTTCGGCAAACGGATCGCCTACTTGCACGGTCGGACGTAAAGATTTATTTTCTTCGCTAAAACTATCGCTCGCCATCACCGCGCCCCCTAAGCCGTCGCGACCGGTTTTAGAACCTACGTAAATGACGGGATTTCCCACGCCTTTGGCGTTTGCATAAAAGATTTCGTTGCTTTTGCAAATACCAAGGCCAAAGGCGTTTACGAGAATATTGCCGTTGAAGCTCTCGTCAAAACTGGTCTCGCCGCCCACGGTTGGCACGCCCATACAGTTGCCATAATGGCTAATACCGCCTACCACGCCTTTGACGAGATAGCGTTGTTTTTTGGCGTTCTCGCTAT
>ONQI01000134.1 GCA_900319915.1 uncultured Campylobacter sp. | reverse complement strand
TATTTTGGTTCAAAATACGAAATCGCAAAGCTATTAAAGAAGTAAAATGCCCGAACTTAAAGAGTTTGTAAACGTGGATTTCGCGATGCTCGAAGCCAAAAAGGCGCAAATCGACGAGTGCGTGAAAAATCACGTCAAAGAAGGCGGTCCGGCATGCCAAAAGTGCCCGCGCAAAGACACCGAGGAATGCGTCAAGGTCTGCGCCTGCTGCCCGCTAGTAGCAGACTGTGATAAAATCAAATCTTACACACTTTTGCAGTTTCAAGTAGGTAGCGAGCGTCTGAGGCAGTGTCAAGCGAGCAACGGTCGCGCTAGTTGCCTTGATTGCGAGCTGTTTTTCGAATGCGGGGTAAGGCATGACTACGTTCGCGCGACTTATGAAAAAATGAACGAGGGAAGGGGAGGCGAGTTCGCCTTCTAAATTTGGTAGCTTATCTTTTTCGCGCTTTTCACGCTCGCTCCACGCTCCCGGCGCTCGATGGATTTAGTATTCTATCCGCGCGCGGGTCGCGCTTGCGGGCGTAAAAATTATCGAAAAATCTTGCGCCGCGGGAGTTTGCATAATTCAAATTTAATTCAAATTTGAAATTTAAATTACGATTTCAAATTTGAATTAAATTAAAAAGGATAAAAAATGAAAAAATTTATCACCACACCGATTTATTACGTCAACGACGTGCCGCACATCGGACATGCTTACACTACTATTATCGCCGATACTTTGGCTAGATTTTACCGCCTTGCCGGATATGATACGTTTTTTCTTACGGGCACCGACGAACACGGTCAAAAAATCGAAGAAGCCGCCGCTAAACGCGGTAAAACGCCAAAAGAATACGCCGACGAGGTGAGCGCGAAATTCCGTTCTTTGTGGGATGATTTTGGCATTAGCTACGATCATTTCATTCGCACTACCGACGAGACGCACGCCAAGACCGTGCAAAACGTTTTTGAAAAAATGCTTGCAAAAGGCGATATTTACAAGGGCGAATACGAAGGCAATTACTGCGTTTCTTGCGAGAGCTTTTTCCCGGAAAAAGACCTCATCGACGGCGAATATTGCCCCGATTGTGGCAAAAAAACGCGCATTATCAAAGAAGAGAGCTATTTTTTCAGACTTTCTGCGTACCAAGATCGCCTGCTTGAGTGGTATGAAGACGACAAATGTATACTTCCGCGCGGTAAGAAAAACGAGGTCATAAACTTCGTCAAAAGCGGTCTAAAAGATCTCTCCATCACGCGCACGAGTTTTGAATGGGGTATCAAATTACCTTCAAATTTGAATGAGCCAAAGCACGTGATTTACGTTTGGCTCGACGCGCTCGTTAATTACCTCAGCGCCCTTGGCTACACTCGCGGCGATGAAAAAATGGAATACTGGCAAAACGTCACGCATCTCGTGGGCAAGGATATTTTGCGCTTCCACGCGGTGTATTGGCCGGCATTTTTGATGAGTCTCGGACTCGAAATGCCAAAAACCGTCGCCGCGCACGGCTGGTGGACGAGGGACGGCAAAAAAATGAGTAAATCTTTGGGTAACGTCGTCGCGCCAAAGGAAGTCGCGGACGCATACGGACTCGAGCAATTCCGCTATTTCTTGCTCCGCGAAGTACCGTTCGGACAAGACGGCGATTTTTCGCAAAAAGCCCTCATCGACCGCATAAACGGCGAACTTTGCAACGACCTTGGCAACTTGCTTAGCCGTATCGTGGGTATGAGTTCTAAGTATTCAAATTACATTATCGATAGCGCAGATGTGCGCAAATTTTATTCCGCCGAGCTAGAGGCCGCCAAAGAGCACGTTATTTTGGGACTTCACGCCATCAGCGAAGTGAGCGTGAGTAAATACCTCGAAGAGCTTTGGAAAGTCTTAAATATCGCCAACGCCGCCATCGCGAAATACGAGCCGTGGAATCTAATGAAAAACGGCGACGGGGATAAAGCAAACGCTCTAGTCGCACTTTGCGCAAACCTGCTAGCTAGAGTCGCGGTTTTGCTAAGCCCCGCTATGCCACAAACCGCCGGTAAAATCGCCGCGACATTAGGCTTTGAGATAAACACCAAAACCTATAACGACGTTATTAAGGGCGACGCGCTCCTAAACTTCGCTTCTCGCGCCACCGAGCCGTTATTTAACAAAGTCGAGGGCGAGCTTATGAAGGCACCCGAGGTCAAAGAAGAGCCACAAAACGCGAGTGACGAAATCAAAATCGACGATTTTAAAAAATGCGTAATAAAAGTAGGCACCGTGCTAGAATGCGCGAATATCGAAGGCAGCGACAAATTGCTGAAATTTCAAATCGACCTTGGCGAAGAGCGACCTCGCCAAATCATTAGCGGAATCGCGAAATATTATAATCCGGCAGATCTCGTGGGCAAGCAAGTTTGCGTGCTCGCAAACCTCAAACCGGCTAAGATCTTCAAACATCTCAGCGAAGGCATGATATTAAGCGCGGAGGACGGTTCGCTCACGCTTCTTGGCACTCACGGCGCGGTCAAAAACGGCGCGTTAGTGGGCTAGGGATTTCAAATTTGAATAATTCAAATTTGAATATGCTTTGCGGCGCGAATTTTGGGGTCGCGCTGTGAGAATACAAAGTCTAGCGGAGATTTCCGGCGCGAGGCTCCAAAACGCTCCGCAAATCGTCTCCGTCGATGGATTTTGCGTAAGCCCCAAAGAAGCGAGGCGAGGCTCGGCTTTCATCGCGCGCGACGAAGAAGAGGCCAGGGTGGCGGTGGCGGCTGGCGCGTACGCGGTGATTTACGAGGGCGATTTTGAGATTTTTGATTTCGAGGTCGCTTTTTTGCGCGCGGATAATTTAAATCTCGCGCTGTGGCGGCTCGCGCGTTATTTTATGACGGAGCGCGGTCACTCCGCCGCACTTGCGAGTCCCGTGCAAATCGCTATTTTGCGCCACCTTTTTTTGCCAAAAAACGCCGTTATTTTGGAGCGAGAGCCGGACCACGCGTTTATGCAGATTTTTAGAGCGAGCGAAGAGGGCGCATGCTTTTTTTCGGATGATTTTTCGAGTCTTCAAAAGCTTAGCTTCGAGCCCGTGGCGCTGGGTGTTCGCGGCGTTTCAAATTTGAACGAAAGTTCGCTGTTTTTTTGCGATCTTGATATGGGCGGCGCGAGGTATGCGAACCTGCAATTTCCACCGTTTTTTGCGGATGAGCTTTGCGGGGTGTGCGAATTTTTTGCTTCGCGCGGGCTTGATTTTCGCGTTCGCGATTTGCGCGATTTCCCGCATTTTAGAGCGATTTTTGTGAACCGTTTTTCACGACCGGTGGCGTTTGGGACGAGCGAGCGAGCGTTTATTTGCGAGAGCGATCCCGCGCTTTTTGAGCGCGAGGCGGCGTATTTGCGAGGGAAAAACGCCAAGGTCAAAATCTGCGCGCCAAAAAGCTTAAATTTGAACTTTGCGGACGTGCAATTTGCAAATCCCGCCGAACTTGCGAAACTAAACGGCTTTACTTACGCGCTCGCGCTTTGCGACTGGAACGAGCTTTTTGGCTCGCTTAGCCAGGAGCGCGTAGAGCCGTCGCTTTTCGGGGATTTTTAGGAGACGAAAATGAAAAAAGCGGTGATTTTGCTAAATATGGGCGGCGCCGAAAACCTTGACGAGGTCGAAATTTTCCTGAAAAATATGTTCAACGACAAGTATATTTTGGGGCTAAAAAGCGATTTCTGGCGCGGCGTTTTGGCGTGGGTGATTACGAAATCTCGCGCCAAGGGGGCGCGCGCGAATTACGAGCGGCTCGGGGGCAAATCGCCCCTTGGCGATATCACGCGCTCTCTTGTGAACAAACTAAACGTCACGCAAGATGAGTTCAAATTTGATTATGCGATGAATTACACGCCGCCTTTCGCTCCTGAGGTGCTCGCGCGCTACGCGGACTATGACGAAATCACGCTTTTTCCGCTTTATCCGCATTATTCGCAAACCACGATAAAATCTAGCGTCGAGGCTGCGATGAACGCCGCGGCGAGCCTTGGAATAGAGGGGAAAATCCGCGTGGCGGATTATTTTTTTGGCGACGAGGAATTCTGCGCTATTATCGAGCGCTCCATTCGCGCGGCTATTTCAAATTTGAATAATTCAAATTTGAAAGCCACGAATTTGATTTTTTCGGCTCACTCTTTGCCCCTTAGCATTATCAATGCGGGCGACCCTTACGAAAAGCACGTGAGGGCGCACGTGGAGTTACTGCGAAAGCGTCTTGCGGATTTGCCTTTCGCGAGCGTGAGTTTGGCTTATCAAAGTCGATTGGGGCCCGTGAAATGGCTAACGCCAAATATCGCAGAGGTTTTGCCCGCACTTGAGCCAAAACGCGCGCTCGTCTACCCTATCAGTTTTTGTATCGACAACTCGGAGACTGATTTT
>ONQI01000033.1 GCA_900319915.1 uncultured Campylobacter sp. | reverse complement strand
TGTGGAGACGCGAGGGCGGCGATGATAGCGGGTATGGTGATTTTTACGCTCGCTTTGCAAACCCTTAGGATAGAGAGCTTTTGGGTGATTTTTGGCGCGATGATAGTGCTTTGCGTGGGCAATTTCATCGCGCACTCGACCGCGAATGGTTTTATCAACAAAATGGCAATCGAACATAAAGGCATTGCAAACGGACTTTACGTGAGCTTTTATTACGCCGGAGGCACGCTTGGTAGCTTTGCCCCGGGCGTTATTTATTCGCATTTTGGCTGGGGCGCGTTTTTGAGCGGAATTACCGCGGTGTGCGCGCTTTCGCTTTTCATGCTTTGGAGACTAAGGTGAGCGAGCGCGCGGGATTTGTAGCACTTTTTGTGGCTACGCTGATAAATCTCGCGCTACTTACTTACGCGGCTTCAAATTTGAGTCTAAGCTCGCAAGAAGCGGAGATTTATTTTGAAGCAAGCAGCTTTTTACATTACGTTAGTCACGCGTTTACGGGACGTTTTGGCGAAAGCGAGCTCGCCCTTAGAGCGCCTTTTTTGCTTATGCATTTTATCAATGTATTTTTGCTCTATAAAGTCGCCAAACCAATTTTACCTCGCCGCGAAGATCGCCTTCTTTCAGCCATTATTTTTATGTTTTTACCGGGAGTTCTTGCTAGCGCGATTTTAGTAAACGCCGCCGTTTTTATTGTCGCTTTTGCTCTACTTTCAATTCGGTTCGTGCAAGAAAAAGCGTTTTGGCGACTTGGGATTTTGCTCGCGACGGGGTTAATTCTTAGTAGGGCTTTTCTCGCGCTTTATTTGGCGCTAATTTTTTACGGACTCTACAAAAAAGAACGCGTTTTTACCGCGCTTGGCACGGTGTGCGCTCTGGCTTGGTTTTGGACTTATGACTATAATACGGGCGGCAAGCCTAGCGGCCACTTGGTCGATACTATGGGTATATTTGGCGCGACTTTTTCACCGCTTATTTTTATTTATTTCATCTATGCGGTTTACCGCGTTTGGATCAAAGAAAGCAAAGATTTTTTGTGGTTTGTTAGCACAACCGCGTTTTGTATGGCCCTCGTGCTCTCGGCTCGCCAAAAGCTACCTTTGGAACTACTTTTGCCCTACTGCGTGATTTTTGTGCCGCATATGGCGAGGTTGTTTCTAACCTCCTATCGCATTCGTCTGCCGCGCTTTCGCAAGGGCTACCGTATTTTAGGAGTAGTTTTGCTTCTCACGCTCGCGGCAAACGCGTTTAGTTCGATTTTTAGCGATTTCCTCTACGCCAAATTTGAAAACCCGCGCCGCCACTTTGCTTTTCATTATACAGGTGCAAACGAACTCGCCGCGGCGCTAAAAAAAGCGGGCATTACTAACGTGAGGTGCGACCAAGAGCTTGCTTTAAGGCTGAGATTTTACGGCATAAATGACGGCTGGCGATACTACGTAGTAGACGACGAAAAAGAATGCGGCGAGGATAGAATGCGTCTAACCGTGCCGATAAAAAGAGCGGGCGCGACAATCAGAAATTATTTCGTTTGCCAAAGGCGAGAAAACAATTCAAATTTGAAAGCGAGGTAGTAATGAAAATCTTTCAAATTTTATGTATTTTGGGGCTTTTGTGGAGCGCGAGTGAAGCGAGGAGCTTAGAAGCGATACAAAAAAGCGGCTACGTAAATATCGGACTTTATGATGGCGCGTTGCTTGGTAAATACGATGAAAATGGCACCTTTTGGGGCTTTAACGAGATTTTTGCCAAACGAATTGCCCAAGATCTAGACGTAGAGCTTAGAGCTCTACTCGTCCCGCCCGAAAAACGCCTAGAATACGTCAAATTTGACCGCGTCGATATTTTGCTTGCGAATTTCACCCAAACCCCGCAGCGAGCCGAGCAGGTGGATTTCGCGCTGCCCTACATGCGTGTGTTTTTGGGCGTGATTTCGCGCGCGGACGCGGCGATAGAAAACGAGGAGCAATTCCATTACAAGATTGTTTGCGCTGTAGAAGGCTCTTCGGCACACGAGTATTTAATGGAACACTTTGATTCGACCGTAAAAATCCACACCAAACCCGGCAACGAAGAGATTTTGGGAGAACTCCAAAACGGCAAATGCGACACGCTCATAATGGACAACACCCAAGCCCTCGCGTGGGCGCACGATCACGCGGGCTACGTGGTAAAGCTCGCCAAACTCGGCGCTATGGAAGTCATCGCGCCGGCTATCCGCAAAGGCAATTTTGAACTTTTGCGCTGGCTAAACGCCGAAATCCGCGCTTTGGGCGGGGAAAACTACTTTCACACACTTTACGACGAGACGCTCAAAGAATTATTTGGAGACGCGCTAGAAGCCGACGACGTGGTTATCGAGGGCGGGAGATTGTAATCTTTCAAATTTGAATTAAGCGCAAGGTTGCCGCGCGCTCTTACGACCGCTCGCAATGACGGCAAACAGTTTCAAATTTGAATTACAAACGAAAAGCGAATTGATTTGCGATATTCAAATTTGAAAGGCGATGGGATTTTTAGACTAATTCGCGGGTTGTGAGCAAAAACGAGCGCAGCAATAGAACACAAAGTTCATTCCGGCGAAGTTTTTGCAAAATTCTCGCGAACTAGTCAAAAAGCGCGAGCCTAATTGCTCAAAACGTCGTAATTTTCGGGAATATTCGGTTCGAGTAGTCCCTCGTTTATCGGCTCGTCTTTACGCGTGTTGCTGAGCGTAATCACGACTTTATTTTCGAGCTTATCGACGTAGTTGATTTGCACGGGAACGCTTTTTCGGGTGCGTATCGTGTAAACTACGCCGTCGAACTCCGCTTCGTATTTGTCGGCTCCAACCTTGCGCGCGTCGGCTAAAATCGAAGTGATATTTGGCGAGTTTTTGAGGTCCGTGAGCACGGCTTGTTCGAGATTTGGCTCGACTACCGTAACGCGACCGTAGTTAAAATAAATAAACTTCTCAACAGGCTTTTTATAATGCCAAAACGCGCCCCTGCGAGCGTTAGCGATAAAATGCCCGCTGTATCTGATGCTTTCTTTTTTGCTCGAGACGCTTTGAGAAAAATCGCTCTCAAGCGTCTTAAACTCGAGCTCGCCACCAAACGCGAGCGCCGCAAAAATAGCTATAATAAGTAATTTTTTCATCTTTTGCCTTTTCAAATTTGAACCGTATTTTAGCCAAAAATTGCTAACAAACAGCATAAAGCAAAAATTTACCCAAATTTGGCTATAATCGACAGTTTAAATTTAATAAGGAAAAAATATGATAAAAACAATCGCTAGAAAAATTTTTGGCACGAAAAACGACAAAGAAGTAAAAAAATATCGCAAAAAAGTCGCCAAAATAAACGTCCTAGAAGACCAATACGCCGCGCTTAGCGACGAAGAGCTAAAAGCCAAATTTGCCGAGTTTAAATCAAATTTGAACGAAGGCAAAGTCACCAAAGACGAGATTTTATTTGACGTATTCGCTATCGTGCGCGAGGTAAGCAAACGCACGCTAAACATGCGCCATTTCGACGTTCAACTCATAGGCGGTATGGTTCTAAACGACGGCAAAATCGCCGAAATGAAAACCGGCGAGGGAAAAACGCTTGTCGCCACGCTCCCCGTGGTGCTAAACGCGATGGAAGGCAAAGGCGTGCACGTCGTCACCGTCAACGACTATCTAGCCAAACGCGACGCTACGCAAATGAGCGCGATTTATGAGTTTTTGGGGCTAAGCGTGGGCGTAATCGTAGGCGGCGAATACGACGACGCCAAACGCAAAGCCGCGTATGCTTGCGACATTACTTATGGCACGAACAACGAGTTTGGTTTTGATTATTTGCGCGACAATATGAAATTTGAAATGGATTCCAAAGTTCAACGCGGTCATAATTTCGTCATTGTCGACGAGGTGGACAGTATTCTCATTGACGAGGCGCGCACTCCGCTTATCATTTCGGGTCCTACCAACTATACTCTAGACGGCTACGTCAAAGCTAATGAAGTCGCCAAACAAATGGTTCGCGGCGTCGCGCCGGAAGACCCCAATATGGGCAAACCGACGGGCGATTTTACCGTCGATGAAAAAGCGCGCACGATAATGATCACCGAAGCCGGCATCGCCAAAGCCGAAAAGCTCTTTGGCGTCGATAACCTTTACAGTCTTGAAAACGCGGTTTTGAGCCATTATCTAGATCAAGCGCTCAAAGCTCACAATCTTTTTGAAAAAGACGTGCATTACGTCGTGCGCGACGGTCAAGTCGTCATCGTAGACGAATTCACCGGTCGCCTCAGCGAAGGCAGACGTTTTAGCGAAGGTCTACACCAAGCGCTCGAAGCAAAAGAAGGCGTGAAAATCCAAGAAGAAAGTCAAACGCTAGCCGATATCACTTTCCAAAACTATTTCCGCCTCTACGGCACGCTTTCTGGTATGACTGGTACGGCGCAAACCGAGGCTACCGAGTTTTCGCAAATCTACAAACTCGACGTTATCTCTATTCCTACCAACTTGCCAATTCGCCGTATCGACAAAGACGACGTGATTTACAAAACAGAAAAAGAAAAATTTAAAGCCGTCATCGACGAAATAAAAGCCGCCAACGCCAAAGGTCAACCGGTGCTTGTGGGCACCGCTAGCATCGAAAAGAGCGAAGTTCTTCACAAGTTGCTCGTAGCTGAAAAAATCGCCCACTCCGTTCTTAACGCCAAAAATCACGAAAAAGAAGCCGAAATCATCGCCAAAGCGGGCGTCAAAGGCGCCGTTACAATCGCTACAAATATGGCCGGTCGCGGCGTAGATATCCGCATAGACGACGAAGTACGCGCTCTTGGCGGACTTTATATCATCGGCACAGAGCGTCACGAGAGCCGCCGCATCGATAACCAACTCCGCGGACGTTCGGGTCGCCAAGGGGATCCGGGGCTTAGTCGCTTTTACCTCAGTCTCGAGGATAATTTGCTTCGCATTTTTGGTAGCGCGAAGATCAAAGCCATCATGGATAGGCTTGGCATAGAAGACGGCGAGAGCATAGAAAGCCGCCTCGTCACCCGCGCGGTCGAAAACGCCCAAAAGAAAGTCGAGGCTTTGCATTTCGAGGCTCGCAAACATATCCTAGAATACGACGACGTAGCAAACGAACAACGCAAAACCATCTACAAATATCGCAACGAATTACTCGACCCGGAATTTGATTTGAGTGACAAAATCAAGTCAAACCGCGAAGATTTCGTGCGCGACTTGCTCGACCAAGCGGGAATTTACGAAGGCGCGATAGAGGGCGAGTTCGACTTAGACAAAATCGCCGAACTCGTATACGCAAACAGTGGCACAACTGTGGATAAATCAAATTTAAAAGGTAATTACACAGAAATCGTAGACACAATTTGCGCCTCTCTCGCAAAGGACTACGAGGAAAAAATGGAGCCTCTTGGCGAGGAGCAAAGACGTCGCA
>ONQI01000015.1 GCA_900319915.1 uncultured Campylobacter sp. | reverse complement strand
TCAAATTTGAATATTCAAATTTGAATCCCAAAAAAGCGGCTACATAAGCTCTTTATTGAATAGTTCTTCGTCAAATTTGAGATTTAAATACGCGCACATTTCTTTGACGTCGCGAAGCGCGTTTCCCATACAGCTCGTCGCGCCGGGGCTTGGAGTCATATTAAAGATAATGCCTTTGCCGGTGTTGATACTAGCTTCGCCGAGCATGAGTTTTTGCTCTTTTTTGTTTAGCACTTGCGGGCGCACGCCGCCAAAGCCCTTGGCATAGTAAATGTCGCTCTCTTTGAGGCTAGGGACGATTTTGCGCGCGTCTTTGACAAATAATTTTTTGTTCATATACGGCACTTCAAAGACGTAGTTTCTAAATACGTAGTTGCGCACGTCGTCGTCTTTGAGTAGATCGCAAAAAATCTTAGCGGTGTCGCGACCGAAATTTAGCGTCTTGCAAAAATCCCCGAAACTCTTGCAGTGCCCGTGGAAACGCTCGAGTTTTGGAAGCGGCAAAGCGGTCGGACCAAAGCGAGTGCAGCCGTCCGCGACGATGTCCGGATCTCCATGAAGCGCGGCAAACGGGAGTTTTGGGTTTTGGACCATATAAACCTTGCCGTTTAGGAGTTTTTGTTTGGTAAGGTAAAAACTGCCCGCTATCGGAAGACAGCCAAATTCCTTGCCGTAGCCCATTTTGTGGGCTAGATAAAGCGAGTGTGCGCCCGCGTCTACCACGACGAAATCGGCGCTTAGAGCAAGTCCGTTTTTGGCGCCGATATAAAATCTATCTCCCGTTTTGTTGATAGAGTTTACTTCGCTATTTAGGTATACGTCGCATTCTTTGCCGGTAGCTTTGGCGTTTTCGACGAAAGTAGTTGTAAGCGCGCCATAATCCACAGTCGTGTAAATACCGCTTCTGATGCCCATTCCCACGACGTTTTCGCTACGCTCGTTTCCGTTTGCGTCGTAGATGAGTTTTGGCTCGATTTCTTTGAGCGTTTCTTTGTCGAAGAATTCTAAATAAGGATAAAGTTCTTTGAACTCTTCATAACGATTTTTTATGAAATCCACTTCCACGTCGCCTACGCCGATAGCCATTTTTTGGCCGTCGAACATATATTTGCCTTGATAGCCGTATTGGAGACCGTATTTGGCAATCATATCGGCGGTCGGTTTGACTTTGCGGGCTTTTTCGAGAGTGTAGTTGGTCTCGATGTCGCCACAGTGAATGGTTTGCGAGTTCGCGGTGGCTTTTGAGTTAAGAGTTGCCAAACCCTCGTATTTCTCGATAAGAACGATGCTTTGCACGTCCGTATATCTAGCCGCTTCATACATAAGCGCGGCGCCGCTGATGCCGCCACCGACGATGGCGAGCTGGTAGTGTTTTTCTTTCATTTCAACTCCTAGGGTAACGTAGGGCGTTATTTTATCAAATTTAATTAAATTTGAATTAAAAAACGGAGCTAAAATTTAAATTTAAGTAAAAGTGCTTCGAAACTAAACATTCAAATTTGAATTAGGCGTTTTTTACAATTTTTCCCCATTCAAATTTGAAACGCATTTAGCGCATTTTTAAGGCAATTTGGCTATAATTGCGCGAAATTTATTCAAATTTGAAAGGCGCAAAATGAATATTCTAATCACGGGCGGCGCGGGCTATATAGGCTCTCACGTTCTCAAAGCCTTGCTTGAAGAAGGCGGACACGATATCACGGTCGTCGATAATCTCTACACGGGCTCTTTAGAAGCTATCCAAACACTCCAAAAACTCGGCAAATTCGAGTTTGTCAAAGCAAATATCGAAGACTTAGACCAAATGAAAAATATCATGGTCGGCAAAAAAATCGAGGCAATAATACACTTCGCTGCTTATATCGAAGTTTTTGAAAGTATGGAAAAACCGCTCAAATATTACCTAAATAATACAGCCAACGCCGCGGCTCTCATCAAACTAGCCGTAGAGAGCGGAGTTGGCAAGTTTATTTTTAGCTCCACGGCGGCGACTTACGGCGAGCCCGAAAGCGGAGTGGTCGATGAAAAAAGCGCCCAAACTCCGATAAATCCATATGGCAAGAGCAAACTTATGGTAGAATGGATTTTGAAAGACGCCGCGAGCGCGCACAAGGATTTCAAATTTGTAATCTTGCGCTATTTCAACGTCGCGGGGGCAAGCTCCGACGGGCTCATCGGTCAAAATTATCCAAACGCCACCCACCTCATCAAGGTCGCAACCCAAACGATTACCGGAAAACGCGAAAAAATGGCGATTTTTGGCACGGATTACGATACCCCAGACGGCACTTGTGTGAGGGATTATATCCACGTCGAAGACCTCGCCAGCGCGCACCTCAGCGCGCTTAAATACCTCGCTAACACCGGTAAAAGCGACGTATTTAACGTCGGCTACGGTCGCGGATTTAGCGTGCGCGAAGTAGTCGAAGAAGCCAAAAAAGTGAGCGGCGTGGACTTCAAAGTCGAGCTTGGCGCAAGACGCGACGGGGATCCCGCGAAGCTCATCTCGGACGCGACCAAACTTCGCACTCTCACAAACTGGACGCCAAAGCACGAAAATCTAGGCGAAATCATTGCCTCCGCGCTCGCGTGGGAGAAAAAATTAACGCATTTATAATTCAAATTTGAAAGAGAGAAATAGATGAAAATAGCGGTGGTTGGCACGGGTTACGTGGGGCTTGTAAGCGGCGCGTGTTTTGCCAAGATGGGCAACGACGTCATCTGTGTGGACGTGGACGAAAACAAGATAAAAACGCTAAAAAGCGGACAAATCCCGATTTACGAACCGGGGCTCAAAGAAATAGTGGACGAATTTTACGCTAACGGCGGACTAAAATTTACTACCGATATAAACGAAGCTCTAGCTCACGCAAACGTCGTGTTTATCGCGGTAGGCACGCCTATGGGCGGCGACGGGGCGGCCGATTTGCGCTTCGTGCTAAGCGTGGCTAAAAGCATTGGGCAAGGCATGATTCACCCTCTAATAGTCGTAGATAAAAGCACCGTCCCCGTGGGCACGGCGGGCAAAGTGAGCGCGGTAATCGCCGCGGAGCTGGGTAATCGCGGCGAAAAAATCAAATTTGAAGTCGTCAGCAACCCAGAGTTTCTCAAAGAAGGCGCGGCGGTCGAAGACTTCCTCAAACCCGATCGCGTCGTAGTGGGCGCCAGCAGCGAATGGGGATTTGAGGTGATGCGCGAGCTCTACGCGCCGTTTATGAAAAACCGCGACCGCCTCATCGAAATGGACGTCGCGAGCGCCGAGATGACCAAATACGCCGCGAACTCCATGCTTGCGACAAAAATCAGTTTCATCAACGAAATGGCGAACATCTGCGAAAAAGTCGGCGCGGACGTAAATATGGTCAGACGCGGCATTGGCAGCGACAGTCGCATCGGATATAGCTTCATTTACCCCGGTTGCGGATACGGCGGCTCTTGCTTCCCAAAAGACGTCGAAGCCCTCATCCACACCGCTCGCGAAAACGGTCTCGACCCACTCGTCTTAGAAGCGGTCAGAAGTCGCAACGACGCGCAAAAACGCGTGATTTTCGAGAAAATCGATAGATATTTTAATTCAAATTTGAAAGGTAAAAAAATCGCGATTTGGGGATTAGCGTTCAAGCCAAATACCGACGATATGCGCGAGGCCACCGCAATTTCGGTCGTTCGCCTGCTATCAAACGCGGGCGCGAAAATCGCCGTCTACGATCCAAAAGCTTACCGCGAGGCTAAAATCTACTTCAAAGACTTAGAAATCGAATATTGCGAAAGCAAATACGACACGCTCACAGGCGCGGACGCCATGGCGCTGCTAACCGAATGGAGCGAGTTTAGAAGTCCTGATTTTGAGGAAATGAAAGCCCGCATGAAAAATCCCGTGATTTTCGACGGGCGCAATCAATACTCTCGCCAAGCGCTAGAAGCGGCGGGTTTTGAGTATTTTGAAATCGGCGTGAAAAATCCGCGCCTCGCACAAAACTAACTGGGCAAAAATGGCGCTAAATCTTATTTCGAGCATTGTCGTTTTCATTATCCAACTGCTCATCAACTTTTTTTTAGCGCCGTTTATCATTTCCACGCTCGGCGACGAGGCCTACGGATTTTTGGGGCTCGCCAATTCAATCGTCAATTATGGCTACATTCTAACCGTCGTCATCAACTCGGTCGCCGGTCGCTTCGTAGCTTACGAATATCACCGCGGCGACCGCTTGAGGGCTAGCAAATATTATTCTTCGGTGCTAGTCGTCAATTTTATTTTTTCGCTTCTTATTTGCGCTCTAAGCGCCGCGTTTATTTCAAATTTGAATTATTTCATAAACGTTTCGCCCACGCTCTACACCGACGTTCAGCTCACCCTCGCGATTTATTTTGCAAATTTTTGCTTAGGGCTTTTTAACGCCGTTCTTACCTGCCACGCTTTTATCAAGAACAAAGTCTATCTCATCACCGTGCGCAACGCGATTTCCACGGCGCTTTTTGCGACTTGCATCTTGGCGCTTTATTATTTTTTGCCGGCGCACATTTTTTATGCGGCCGTTTCGGCGATAGTCGGCACTATTTTCGTATTTGTAAGCGCTTTGGGAGTCAACGCTCGCCTAGCTACGGGCGTAAAATTTCGCCTGAAACTATTTCGGGCAAAAATGCTTGGCGAACTGCTAAAATCAGGCTCGTGGAATAGCTTTAATATGATAAGTTACACACTTATAAATAGCGTGGATTTGTTGCTTTGCAACATCTTTATCAGCGCGGCGGCGATGGGCGTGCTCTCGGTCTCCAAAGCCGCCATTCTCATCATCGAAGCCTTCGTGTATATGCTAAGCTCCGTTTTTGCCCCGCGTTTTGTCGAGCTTTTTTCCAAGGGCAATATTTCCGGATTGCTCGCCGAAGTCAAGTTTGCGATGAAAGCCGAGGCTTTTTTGGCTTTGGCGCCAATTTGCGCTTTCGTGGCTTTCGGGCGTGATTTTTACACGCTTTGGCTCCCTTTCAAAAACGCGGAACAAATCGAGGAAATTTACACTTTGGCTATGATTTCGGTCGTGCCGGCGGTATTTTTAAGCTGCATGTATCCGCTTTTAAACTTAAATACCGTCACAAACAAACTCCGTCGCCCCGCGAGCGCGAATATGGTAATGTCGCTCGTCGCCGTGAGCTCGCAAATCGCCCTACTCGAACTTACTCATTGGGGGCTATACGCGTTAGTTGCCAGCGTTGGAGCGTGTATGGTGGCTCGCGTGGCGTGCTTTGATATATTCAACGCCGCGCGAAACCTAAATATGCCAAAGCGCGAATTTGTCGGCGTTTTCGGGCGAAATCTACTCGTATTTTGCGCGCTTTTGGCGGCGATGATTTGGCTAAGGAGTTTTGTGGAAATTTCTTCGTGGGCGACTTTTGCGGCGTGGGGACTTGCGTTTCTTGTTGCGGGATACGCGGCGAGCGTGTTTGCGATTTTTGGCGGCGAAGAAAAAACCATGCTTTTTGACAAGCTAAAATCAATAATTTTTAGGGGACGAAAATGAAAGTATTGTTTGTGATCTCGACCCTGCGAGCGGGCGGAGCGGAGCGCGTGGCGAGCGTGCTGGCTTCGCATTTTGCGCTATTTCATGACACGAGCCTGCTCAAATTTGAAAGCTCGGCGTCGTTTTATCCTCTAAATCCGGCCGTCAAGATCATAAATTTACAAAGCGGCGCGGACGATTTGGGCGCGCTTGGCAATCTCAAAAAACGCCTCTCCAAACTCGCTCAAATCCGCGCGGTCGTAAAAAACGGCAAATTCGACGCGGTAATTAGCTTTATGGATAGCACGAACTTGCTAGTTCTCGCCGCGTGCGCGGGACTTGGCGCGAAAATCATTATCTCCGAACACAGCTATCACAAATTTTTGAGCCTAAAATGGCGGCTTGCCAAACGCGCTCTCTATCCGCTCGCTTCCGCGCTTTCGGTGCTTACGCGCGAAGATTTGGATTATTATTCGTTCGTTCCCGTTAGGGGCGTGATTTACAATCCCGCGGACGTGGGGGAGACTTCAAATTTGAATAAAGAAAACTTAATCGTTTTTGCCGGTCGCCTCGTTCCCGTAAAGGGCTGCGATATATTTTTGCGCGCGATTTCAAATTTGAAATCCCGTGGTTTGCTAGGAGATTGGCGAGTTTGCGTTTTAGGTGGCGGCGAGGAGCGAGAAAATCTCGAAAATCTCGCGCGCGAGCTCGGAGTAGCGGTGGAGTTTAAAGGCGCGGTCGCAAATATCGAAAAGTA
>ONQI01000005.1 GCA_900319915.1 uncultured Campylobacter sp. | reverse complement strand
GTTCGCGAATTTCGGCGATATTGTTTACGGGCGGGAGCTCGCTTGGATTTTGGATATAGAGCGTCTCTCCGCTAGTCGTAAGTATCTCGTAAGTCACGGTCGGCGCGGTCGCTATGAGATCTAGCCCAAACTCGCGCTCAAGGCGTTCCTTGACCACCTCCATGTGAAGTAGCCCAAGGAAGCCCGCGCGAAAACCAAATCCAAGCGCCGCCGAAGTCTCAGGCTCGTAACTGATAGAACTGTCGTTGAGTTTGAGCTTTTCGAGCGCGTCGCGCAGGTCTTCAAATTTGTCCGTTTCGATAGGATAGAGCCCCGCGAACACGAACGGTTTAGCCTTTTCAAAGCCCGCGATAGGCGCGTCCGCTTTACGCGCGGCGTTCGTAATCGTATCGCCCACGCTCACGTCGCTCACGGTTTTGAGTCCCAGCACCACGATGGCGACTTCGCCCGAACTCACGGCTTTAGTTTTAATCGGCGCGATAGGATTTGGATAAAGCAGGCCCAACACCTCGTGACGCTTGCCCGTACCCATGATATAGACTTCATCGCCCACTTTGATATTGCCATCGTAAATGCGCACAAGGGCGAGTGCGCCAAGGTAATTATCAAACCAACTATCGTAAATCAGCGCTTTGAGCGGCTTTTCTGGCGCAATTTTTGGCGCGGGTATGCGCTCGACGATCGCCGCGAGGAGCTCGTCAATACCGATACCCGTTTTCGCGCTTACTTCAATGGCGCCGCTACAATCTAGCCCGATGACGTGCTCGATTTCTGCTTTGACGCGCTCCGGATCTGCGGATGGGAGGTCGATTTTATTGATGACGGGAATGATTTCTAGATTGTGATCGAGAGCGATATAGACGTTGGCGATAGTTTGAGCTTCCACGCCCTGCGTGGCGTCTACGACGAGCAACGCACCTTCGCAGCTGGCTAACGAGCGACTCACCTCGTAGCTAAAATCCACGTGACCCGGAGTGTCGATGAGATTTAGGACGTATTTTTGCCCACCATGCTCGTAATCGAGCCGCACAGACTGCGCTTTTATCGTGATTCCACGCTCTTTTTCGATGTCCATAGTATCCATGACCTGAGAGCTCATTTGGCGCTCGCTCACCGCGCCGCATGCAGAAATAATCCTATCTGCGAGCGTGGATTTGCCGTGGTCTATGTGGGCTATAATGCTAAAATTACGTATGTTTTCCATAAAATTCCTAATTCAAATTTGAATAGTAAAATGGCGAGTATAGCGAAATTTGTTTCAAATTTGAATTAAACGGCGCGGCAAATTTTGAATATTCAAATTTGAAATTAGCTAGCGCCTTCACGTTTGAGGACGGATTTGATAGTTTTAAGAATGATGACGATATCTGTGTAGACGCTCCAATTCTTCACGTACCAAATATCCATTTGAACGCGCTTTTTAAAGCTCGTGTTTCCGCGCCCCATGACCTGCGCGAGCCCCGTGACTCCGGGCTTGACCGCGAGCAGGATTTTCATATCGGACGCGCTCACGCCACCCGCCTCGCGCTCGCCTACTACAAACGGACGCGGTCCCACTATACTCATTTCGCCACGAATTACATTAAGCAGTTGCGGAAGTTCGTCTAGCGACGTTTTACGCAAGAAATTCCCCACACGGGTAATTCGCGGGTCGTCGCGATATTTATGGAATTCGTTAAAATATGCCTGTTCTTCAGGGTATTTAGATAGGTATTCGCGCAAAATTTCATCGCCATTTTCTCTCATGGAGCGAAATTTAAAACAATTAAACGCCTTACCGCCAAGCCCCGCGCGAGGTTGTGAAAATAAGATTTTGCCTTTTGGCTCTTCCATCTTCATCGCGATAAAAATCCCTAAAAACGCAAGCGCGAGAAAAGGCAAAGCGCAAAGCACGATGATATAATCTAGCGCGAGTTTTAGGATACGATTTACGGGATTTAGCAGCGAGTTTTCCAGCATAAAAAGATTGGTTCGCGAGTTAAATAGGCTAAAAATCTCGGCGCGCGAAAAATCATACCCTTCCAGTGCCGGCGTAAAGATGATTTCACGGTTTGAGACGATATTTTTTTCAACCAAAGCGTCGAGCTCGCTCACGCTTAGTTCGCGATTTTGAATAAAAATCGTTTCATAATTTTCCCCGCGCACGAGCTTGTAGCCAAGGTAGTGGTTCTTGAAAATTTCGCGGCGAAAATCGCGTGTGGCGTTGATGGCAATAGCGCGTTTTTGCCATATCCCAAGGCGGTAAAGAATTTTTTTGAGAAAATACTTGTTTATGGGAATAAAAAGCGCGGCAAGCGCGAAACCGCCGATGATAATCGCGCGCGAATGGGTCAAATCCTGCCCCAAAGCCAAAAAACAAAATATCAACACGCACGCAAGCACGCACGAGCGAAGGACGATAAGGCTCTCGTGCCAAAAATCATAGCGTTTGGTGTAAATTTTTTGGTAAAATAAAATCGCAAGCAAGACCGCGTAAATAAGCCAAAACTCGGTATAATCGTTCGCGTCCGAATGCGATGAAGCAATAAAATCAAAAGCCGGAGCGATAAAATTTTTCAAAATTGTCGCGACAAGAAACGCCGCGAATATACAAAACGCATCGCTCACGACAAGAGTTAAAACTGATAAAAATTTATTCAAATTTCACCTAACATCTTGATATTAAAAAGTAATTATAGCCAAAACTATTTCAAATTTGAATTAAACGCCCTTGACAAATTAAAAAGTTTTTTGTAAAATTCGCTCGCTTTCAATTTATTCTGCGAACGCTTTCCGTGCAAATCACGCAAATTTAAAAGAGGAACAATGGAAAAAGACACTGAAAATACGGAAAAAACAACCAAAACGCGAAAAACTCACGCGCAAACTCACACTCCCGTAGACGGCTACAAAATAGAGGAACTAAGGCTGCTCGAGCTCGATAAACTCGTCGAAATCGCCAACGCCATGGATATCGAAAATCCCCGCGAACTTCGCCGCCAAGAGCTCGTCTTCGAGATTTTGCGCGCGCAAACCAAACAAGGCGGATACATCCTATTTACGGGCATTTTGGATATCGTCCCGGACGGATTTGGCTTTCTTCGCGCCACGGATTCAAATTTGACCGACAGCGCCAACGACACCTACGTCTCTCAAAGTCAAATCAAAAAATTCGCCCTTCGCGTGGGCGACATCATCACGGGTCAAGTGCGCGAACCAAAAGAACAAGAAAAATATTACGCGCTCCTTAAAATCGAGGCTATCAACTATAAATCCATCGCCGAGGCTAAAGAACGTCCGCTTTTTGACAACCTCACGCCACTCTATCCTACTGAAAAGCTCAAACTCGAATACGACCCGCTCCGCCTCACAGGACGCGTGCTAGACCTCTTCACGCCGATTGGCAAAGGTCAACGCGCCCTCATCGTAGCGCCCCCTCGCACCGGTAAAACCGAGCTTATGAAAGAGCTAGCGCATGGCATCACGCACAATCATCCCGAAGTCGAGCTTATCGTGCTTTTAATAGACGAGCGCCCCGAAGAGGTTACCGACATGCAGCGCTCGGTAAAAGGCGAAGTGTTTAGCTCCACGTTCGACCTTCCGGCTCAAAACCACGCTCGCGTCGCCGAACTCGTCATCGAAAAAGCTAAACGTATGGTCGAAATGGGCAAAGACGTGGTTATTTTGCTAGATAGTATCACGCGCTTAGCTCGCGCTTACAACACCGTCACCCCAAGTAGCGGCAAAGTGCTCACAGGCGGCGTCGACGCAAACGCTTTGCATCGTCCAAAACGCTTTTTTGGCGCGGCTCGCAACATCGAAAACGGCGGCAGCCTCACTATAGTCGCCACCGCGCTCATCGATACGGGTTCTCGCATGGACGACGTGATTTTTGAGGAGTTTAAGGGAACAGGAAACAGTGAAATCGTGTTAGACCGCAACATATCCGATCGCCGTATTTATCCTGCGGTAAACATCATCAAATCTGGCACGCGCAAAGACGAACTCCTCATCAAACCAGAAGACCTTGGCAAAATCTGGGCGATTCGCAACGCAATCGCGCAAATGGACGACGTCGAAGCGCTCAAATTTCTTTATCCAAAAATGCTACGCACCAAGAATAACGACGAGTTTCTTGGCAGCATGAACTCATAGGTCGCGCCCTTGCAAGCCCTCGCTCTCAAATACCGCCCGCGCAACTTCGACGAACTCATCGGTCAAAACGTCATAGCGCAGAGTCTTTCCCACGCGCTAGACAACGACCGTATTAGCCACGCCTATCTCTTTTCGGGTCTGCGCGGCAGCGGCAAAACAAGCTCTGCACGCATTTTTGCCAAAGCCCTACTTTGCGAGCGTGGCGTTAGTTCGCACCCTTGCGAGATTTGCGAGAATTGTCGCATGGCAAACGAGGGCCGCCACATGGACATCGTCGAAATGGACGCGGCGAGCCACCGCAAAATCGACGATATCCGCGAGCTCATCGAGCAAACCAAATACGCTCCCGCTTCGGCGCGCTACAAGATTTTTATCATCGACGAAGTGCATATGCTCACCAAAGAAGCCTTCAACGCGCTTCTAAAAACCCTCGAAGAGCCGCCCGCGTATATCAAATTTATTCTTGCGACCACAGACCCGCTCAAGCTCCCCGCGACGATTTTGTCGCGCACGCAACACTTCCGCTTTATGCCGATTTCTAGGAGCGACGTGGTTAAGCATCTTGAGTTTATCCTTAGCAAAGAGGGCGTCAAATTTGAACCCTCAGCGCTCGAAATCCTAGCCCGCGGCGGCGGCGGCAGTCTGCGCGATACTCTCACCTTGCTAGATCAAGCGATAATTTACAGCCGCGGAGAAGTAAGCGCCAAATCCGTTGCCGATATGCTGGGTCTGCTCGATCCCGAAAAAATCGAGGAAATCCTGAACGTAGTGGAAAGTCGCGATAAAACCGCGCTCGTAGAGCTCATCAAGTCTCTAGCGAGCAGCGACGCGCAAATGGTCATAGACGAGCTCATCGCAAGTCTAAAAACCAAGTTTACCGAGCCTAGCCCTCGTTTTGCGCTACTCATTTTCGAGCGATTTTTCCGCATTTTGAGCGAAGCCAAAAATATGCTCGCCACGGGCGCGGATGCCGAGTTTGTGCTGTACATCGCGCTTTTTATGATGGTCGAGGCGTTTAATTTCACCCCGATCGACGACGCGATAAAACGCGCCAAGGATAGTATTTCGGACGTTTCAAATTTGAACGCGCCGACGCCTATTTCAAATTTGAATAATAATTCAAATTTGAGTGCCAAGAAAGAAGCAAATATTTCCAATTTGAACCCAAATTCCAAACCAGCGCAAAACCCCGATTACGCGCGTTTCATCGCCGCGATTTACGATAGAAGCTACGAACTTGGAGAACTTTTTGACGCGGACATCGAATTTGTAAGTTTTGACGGCGTTACTATGACGCTAACTTCAAACGCCAAAGGTAAAAATCAAGAAACGCTTACAAAATCTTCAAAAGTCATTCTTACCGTGCTTAGAGAGTGTTTTGGCGAGAAAGCAAAAATCGCCATACAAAAAAGCGAAAAAAAAGAGGTTTCGATCGCGGATAAACTCCTAAGCGAAGCGGCAAAGATTGCGCCCGCGCACGAGTCCGTTTCAAATTTGAATGATTCGAATTTGAACCCCGAGCCAACTCCTATTTCAAATTTGAATGATAAAAATCTGAGCGAGGAAAGCGAAGATTCAAATTTGAATGAAGAGCCCTACGACCCTGCAAACGACGAAATTCCCGCTATTTCCGTGCCTTTGCCGCCTATGGGCGAGCCTGATTTTAGCTCGGCTAACGACGAAGGCGACGATATACAGATGAAAGAAAACATAAACGAGCTAAACTCGCTTTTTGGAACTCCGACAATAATTCAGAACTAATATAGATATTCAAATTTGAATTGCGAAAAAACTTCGCGGCAAAGTATTTTGAGATAAATTTGGCGGTTTTTTGCTTCGCAACTGCAAGCGGAAGGAACGTGAGCGAATGAGGCGGACTAAGACGCCCGCCACATTGAAGCGAACGCGCGCAATCCGCCAAATTCGCTCAAAAGACAAGCCGCTCCGAATTAATCGACGTTGCGAGATAAATCCGCGCTTCTTAAATCCACCGCCTTGCTTCCGGTGATTATTTTGTGTCCTATCCAAATGAGCAAAAACGCGAACACGCCGATATAGCTAGAAAGCAGCGTGAGCATATCTTTGCCTTGCACGAAGGCTTCGAAGTTTTGACCGACGATAATAACCACGCACATCACCGCCGCCATAATCGGACCAAAAGGATACCATTTGGCGCGAAACGGTAGCGCGGCTAGGTCGTGACCTTGCAAAACGTAGGCGCGACGAAAATTATAGTGCGACCACGCGATACCAAGCCACGCGATAAAACCGCTCAAAGCCGAGACGTTGATAAGCCAGTTATACGCGCCGCTGTCGCCCACAAGCGAGGTAAGAAAGCAACCCATAGCGATAAAAGTAGTCGCCGCGAGCGCCCACACAGGCACGCCGCGAGCGTTGGTTTTTCCAAAAAATTTCGGCGCTTTACCCGAATGTGCTAGAGCGTAGAGCATGCGTGTGGACGAATATAGCCCCGAGTTGCCCGCGCTAACGACGGCGGTAAAAATGACGGCGTTCATCACGCTCGCCGCAAACGCGATTCCCGCACGGTCAAAAAGTATAGTAAAAGGGCTGTGCGCGATATCGGTTTCGTCGTTGCGAAGCAAATTTGGGTCGGTAAAAGGAATAATCGTGCCGATGACCGCAATAGCCAAAATATAAAATAGCAAAATACGCCAAAACACCATGTTTATGGCTTTTGGAATGGAACGGTTGGGGTCTTTGGCCTCGCCGGCCGCGATAGCGACGAGCTCGGTGCCTTGAAAACTAAATCCGGCTACGACAAAAACCGCCATGAGCCCAAACCAACCGTCTACAAAAGGCGCGCTTTTGCCGTCCGCGCTCGTAAGCGTCCAGTTGCCAAAGCCGCCCGCATGCCCCTCCATGATGTGCAATATCATCGCGAGTCCCATACCGATAAATACAACTACCGTAACGACTTTGATGAGCGCAAGCCAAAACTCGCTCTCGCCAAAACTGCGCGCGCTCAGGTAATTTACGACGACGATAAAAGCAAGAAACGAGCCCGAGCATATCCACGACGGCATTTCGGGAAACCAAAACTTCATGATTATCGTGGCCGCGACGAGCTCTGCGGCGACCGTGATCGCCCAATTAAACCAATACGTCCAGCCTATCGCGAAGCCAAAACTAGGGCTGACAAAACGCGAGCCGTATTCCTCGAAGCTACCCGCAATCGGCATATACGTCGCCATTTCGCCTAGGCTTTGCATGAGAAGATAGACCATGAAGCCCACGAGCGCGTAAGCTACGAGCGCGCCGCCGGGACCTGCTGTGGCGATGGTCGCGCCGCTAGCGACGAATAGGCCCGTACCGATGGAGCCGCCGATAGCAATCATATTTAGGTGGCGGGTTTTCATGCCGCGCCTGAGTTTGTGGGTGCTTAAATCCATACAAAATCCTATTTCAAATTTGAATAAACGCGCAATTATAACTAAAAATAGTTTAATTTCAAATTTTAAATTAGATTTTTTAAAGTTTTTTGAGATTTAAATTTGAAAGTGGCTCCGGATGCTGGATTCGAACCAGCGACCAAGCGGTTAACAGCCGCCTACTCTACCGCTGAGCTAATCCGGAACGAGTTAAAAAGAATTGAAATTATAGCCAAACATGCTGAAATTTCGCTTAAAAATAAGCAAATCTATTCAAATTTGAATACTATTTTTTGAGCAACGATATAAAAAAGCAAGTTGTCGCCACCAAAATAATGCTCGCTCCGCCCGTCAAATCGAAAAAATAAGCAAGCATTAATCCGCTCACGCAAAATACGCCCGCAAAAACAGCGCCCAAAGTCATCATCATACCAAGGTTTGCACTAAATTTCTCGGCGACGTATGGCGGGATAGTAAGAAGCGCGATGACAAGGATTAATCCCACTACGCGAATGCTCGCCACCACGCAAAGCGCGACTAAAACGCTCGTTGCGTAGTACAGAGCGCGCACTTTTACGCCCCTTAGCCTAGCAAACTCCGGATCGAAGCTCGTCGCGCAGATTTGGCGATAAAAAACGCCCGCGAAACCCACAAACAAGACGTCCAACGCGCACATAAAATATAAATCTCTGCTAGGCACGGCCAAAATCGAGCCAAAAAGATAGCTCATCAAATCCACGTTATATCCGGGCGTAAGGTCGGCTAGAACGATACCGAGGGCCATTCCAAACGCCCACAGCGCACCCACAACGTTATCGATTCTAAAAGGCGAGCGAAGACTAATGAAAGCAATGAGCACTCCCAGAACGACCGCCGCCACTCCCGCGCCAAAAAGCGGCGCGAAGCCGAAGAAAAACGCGGCGCCAACCCCTCCAAACGCCCCGTGCGCCACGCCTCCTGCCATAAAAGTCATTTTATTGATGACCACAAGCGAGCCTATCACGCCGCAAGCCACGCTCACAAGCAATCCCGCCAAAAACGCGTTTTGCATAAACTGTAAGCTAAGTATCTCGCTCACCTCGCGCTCCTTTCAAATTTGAATTGCGTTTTTGCCGACACGGGCGGATTCAAATTTGAACCGAAAATCTTGCTCTCGCATTCCCTCGCGTCGCGACCGCAGTTGGCGCAAACGTGCTCCAAATGCGCCCCGTCCGCGCCGAGGAGTTGCGCGAGTTCGACGGCGCAAAAGTGCGTTCCGCAGTGGGCTAAATGCTCGATTTCTCCGCCGCTCACGCGCCCTTTTAGCCCTGTGTGCTCGACCAGCTCGCCGGAGACGTAAACCACGCGCGAAGCGAACGCTAACGCCATATTCACGTCGTGGCTGACCATAATGACGCCCACGCCCGCGCTATTTAGGGATTTTAGCAATGCGAAAATCTCCGCCGCCCCGCGCGGATCTATGCTCGCGGTAGGCTCGTCTAGCACGAGCGTCTTAGCGCCGCTCGCAAGGGCTCTGGCGATGTAGACGCGCTGTCTTTGCCCGCCGCTAAGAGCGTTTATTTTACGGCTCGCAAAGCCCTCCATTCCGACTTTTGCTAGCATTTCGCGAGCAAGGGATTTTTGCGCTTTCTTGTAAAAACCAAACGCTCCGCCGTCTAGCGTGCCCATGAGCGCGACTTCGAGCACGCTAAGCGGAAAAGCCGGATTTAGCGCGACGTCTTGGGGTACGTAGCCCAGCGCCAAACGACCCTTTTGCGGCGCCTCGCCGTCTATTTTGACGCTGCCTTTATCAGGCTTTAAAAGCCCCAAAATCAACTTCATAAGCGTGCTTTTGCCCCCGCCGTTCGGACCTATAACGCAAACAAAATCGCTCGAATCAAATTTGAAATTAACGTTTCGCAAAACCTCGTTTTCGCCGTAGCTAAAACTCAAATTTGAAATCTCTATTTTCATTTTAGAGCCTTTGCGATCGCCTCCACGCTTTTTAGTAGTTCGGAACGCCACTCGTAGGCTAGGTGGTTTATGCTAACCACACTTGCGCCGCTTTCTCGGGCGATTTCGCGAGCGGCTCTATCGGAAAATTGGGGCGCTACGAAAATCACCTTCACGCCGTGCTCTTTTGCCTCGGCGATAAGGTGCGCGAGCGCGGCGGGCTTGGGCTCTTTGCCTTCTATTTCGATTGGGATTTGAACAAGATTATAGCGCGCGGCGAAATATCCCCAGCTTGGGTGAAAGACGATAAACTCGCGACTTTTCAAATTTGAAAGAGTTTCGCGGATTTGCGTGTCCAAAGCGTCGAGCTCAGCTTCAAACGATTTCAAATTTGAATAATAAAACTCGGCGTTTTGCGGATACTGCGAAGCTAGCGCCACGGCGATATTCTTGGCGATTTGCTTTACCAAAATAGGGTCTAACCAAATATGCGGATCGAGCCCGCCGTGCTCGTGCTCGGCGTGTTCATGTTCTTCGTGTTCGGCGTGCTCCTCATGCTCGTGAGCCGCCATTTCTACGCGTTTTACGCCCTCGTAGGTTTTTATTACTTTCAAATTTGAAAACTGAGCGGCGAATTTAGGAAGCCAAACATGCTCAAACTCCAACCCCGTGGCAAAATAAAGCTTGCTAATTTCTAGCGCGCGCATTTGTTTTGGTTTTGGCTCGTAGGAGTGAGGATTTGCGCCCTCGCCCACCAAAGCGACCACTTCCAGAGTATCCCCCGCGATTTTTTCCACGAAATATTTATAAGGCAAAATGCTCGTCGTGCAAGTTTCTTTCGCCCACGCCGCACTACCAAACATACCAAAAAACGCGCTCGCTAGCGCAATCAAAAATAATTTTTTCATAATAACTTCCATATTCAAATTTGAAAACGCATTATAACAACTCGCGCTTAGTTTCGCCTTAACGCCGCCTTTTATGTGAAAATAAGGATTTTTTGGTATCATAAAACAAAAATTCAGGCCGGCGATGAAAACGACGTATTTTTTGCTTTTGTTGTTGTTTACCATTCCGGCGCTCGCCTCGGAAAACACGTTGTTTACGCCTATCATCAAGCTCCATGATTACGACCGTGACAAAGCCGAACTCGGCAAAGATTTATTTTTTGAAACTCGCATAAGCAAGGCGCGGAATTCTTGCAATACATGTCATAATCTAAGACCAAATTTGACCGGCACTTCCGAAGATTTAAGCAGGGGAATAAATCCGCCTACCTTG
>ONQI01000004.1 GCA_900319915.1 uncultured Campylobacter sp. | reverse complement strand
ATAGCGGGGCGAGGGAGTTTGAAGCACACCTGTGCCGCAGCGTCAAAATCGATCCAGAAGTGGCGGAATTTTATGCAAAAAGCGAGTTTATAAGGGAGAAAGAATGAAAAAATTATTATTTATGGCGGTTTTTTTAAGCTTTAGCGTCGTTTCAAATTTGAACGCGGCAAATCTAGAAATTAAGGGACTCCAAGCCGATATTTATACCAAAAACAACGGTCTTAAAAAAATCGAACTCGACGTGGAAGTGATTTCTCGCGACGAGACTTTGAATAGATCCGCGATTTACGACGCGCTAAACGTCGTCGTGGGCAGTTTTTACGCAGAAGACCTCATGACCTCGATGGGCAAGGAAAACTTCAAAAACACCTTCGTCAAATACGTCTCCAAAAAGCACAATATCGAACTTGAAGAGGTCTATATCATCGCGTTAAAGTTTGTGAACGAAATCGATATAGAGCGCATTATTAAGGCGATAAAAGAACGCGATTTGTGTTCCGTGCCGCGCGCTTACGAACGCGCCACGCCGCAAAAACAGCCAAAAGAGGATTTTGACATCAACCAAAACGTGGGCGATTTCGGGGAAAATTTGTAGGATGTTCGCGGTTCAAATTTGAATAATTCAAATTTGAACTAGCGATCGCAAGTCCCGTCGCAATCCTCGTCTATGCAAGAATAGCCCGTTTCGGGTTGAACTAAAATGCAGATATTTTCGTTATTGTCGTTGGTAATTTTGATTTTGCAAACGGTGCTAATTTTTGTATAGGAAATCTCTGTTGCCTTGTCGGCGGTTTTGGCGTTATACGGCGCGCCGAGTTCGTCGAATGCTATGCGAAAACCGCCTCCACTACGCGACTCGCAACCGCTATCCTTTTCGCCTTGGACGTTCGTAACGCCAAATTTATTTTGAATATTCAAATTTAGATTGAATTGTTTAAACAAGGCTTGTTTTTTTGCGCTATTTGTCGGATACGAGCCGCTCGAATAGCCCGCAGTGAGGTATTTGGACGGATTTTGCGGGTCGGAGGCGGCTTGGTTGATGCTATTTAGATTTCCGCTTCCTGTGTTGTCTTGATAGACGTTGTATCGCCAGTTTTTTCCATAAGGCTCGGTGTTTACATTAGTAAATTCAAATCTCCACCATTTGTGTTTCCAACCGTACTTGCCACCCTCGTTCATCGCGGGTTCGGTCGGGTCGTAGGCATCGTTTACCATCGCGAGATGTTGAGTATAGCGGATGTGCATGAGGATTTGGTCGGCGGCTTGGCGCAGACTGTCGTCGCTCATGCGAGGCATTATCGCGACCGCAAGTATCGCCGCGACGACGATGACAAAGACAAGTTCTATCATAGTAAACGCTTTTTTCATGGGCAGGATTATAGCGAAGGAAAGCATAAAAAACGCTGATTATGATTCAAATTTGAATTGTGGACGAGATTTTGCTTAGCTTTGCTTGCAATGACGGCGAGACTTTTCAAATTTGAATATTCAAATTTGAAAAACACCTCGCGGTGAGGATTTTGCAAATGATTTTTGCGCTCGCGAACTCGACCCGCGCGTAGATAGAACAATGAAGTTCGTCAAACGCGGGGAAACGTGAAGTGAGCGCAAAAATGGCGTAAAAGCCAAAGTCACCGTAAAATCAATTATTCGTTGCGAAGTGTGGTGAGAATATCCACTTCGCTCGCTTTTTTTGCCGGATACCACGACGAAAACGCGACGATTGCGATTGCGCCGACCACTATCATCGCTAAATCCAAATTTGAAAGCTCCATCGGAAGTTTGCTGCTACCATAAACGTCCGCAGGTAGGCTCACTATGTCGAAACTACCTAATAGCCATACTCCAAAAAGTCCGAGCACGAGCCCAAAAATAATGCCGCCGCCGCCGATGACGAGACCTTGAGCGAAAAAGCTTTTTTTAATCTCGCTCTTGCTAGCGCCAAGGGCGAGCAAAAGCGCGATTTCTTGGCGGCGATTCATAACGGTCATGAGAAGCGAACTCACGATATTTAGGCTCGCGACTAGGATAATGAGCATGAGCACGATGAATAGGGCGCGTTTTTCCAGAGCGAGCGCGCTAAAAAAGTTGCCGTTTTGTTCCCACCAGCCGATCGCTTTTTTGCCCGGCGGTAAAGCGCGGTTGATTTCGGCAATGTCCGCGCGCGGGTTGGCTGAAAATACGTGCACGCCGTCGTATTCGCCCTCTTCGTAGCCCACCACGCGAGCGAGCGCGGAAGCGGAAGTGTAGGAATAGGCTTTGTCGTAGGCTACAAGCCCCGAGCTAAACCGCCCTGCGAGTGTGAAGCGCTTCATTTTTGGGCTCACGCCGAGCGCGGTGGGCGTCGCGTCCATAAAAATCAGCGTGAGTTTGTCTCCTGCGCTTAGACCAAAATTATCCCAAATGCCCTTGCCTACGACGATAGAAAAGCCCTCAGGCTCGTTCTCGCCAAGGCCTGCGGCAAGCACAGAGTTGATTTTTTTCTCATCGGCAAAATTTACGCCAAATATCATTCCGCCCTCTAACTCGCGATCGCCTTTGAGTATGGTTTGCGTGCCGATAAAGGGGCTAAATAAGAGATTTGGAAATTTTTCGCGCAGTTTGTCGACCTCGGCGTCGGTGAAGTTTGCTTTTTTGTGGCTCAAAATCGTGATTGGGTAGTTCATCGTGAAGAGTTTGCGCTCAAATTCCTTGTCAAAGCCGTTCATGATCGCCATGGCGACGATGAGAACGGTGAGCCCTACGCTCACGCCCGCGAACGCGAGCAAAGCGGAGAGCGTGATGAAAGGTTGCGAGCGGTCAAAACGCAGATATTTGAGCAGCAGATAGCGGATCAAGCGAAAGCCCCGCTTTTTGGACCGCTTTTGCCGTGGCAGTCTTTGTATTT
>ONQI01000066.1 GCA_900319915.1 uncultured Campylobacter sp. | reverse complement strand
GATCCTTATCGGTTTGTAAGTATTATATCGGATATTTTTTAAATTTATTAAGGGGGTTTGAGCAAAATTTTTAAGAATTTTTGGAAAATTTAGGGGGAATAGTTTGAATTTAATTCAAATTTGAATAAATTGGTCGCAAAGGCGGCGACCCTTTTTTCAAATTTGAATTAGGTTCTTGAGCGTTCAAGGGCGAGATTGCCGCAGCTCGCTTGCGAGCCTCGCAATGACGACGGGCGGCGGTGATAATTCAAATTTGAATTATCCCCACTAATTATTTAGATTTTTTAGCCGGCTTGGCGGTCGGTTTTTTCGCGCCGATTTTGGCGATAGCAAAGGCGTCGTCGTACTTGGCGGCCTCGCTTGGGCTTAGCCATTTGGCGGATTTATCTTTTAGCATGTTTACTTGCGCGTCGATGAGGCCCGCGAAATTAAACAGCCACATACCATGCAAACTCACCCATTCAAAAAGTTTGTCTTTTTTCTCTTCTGGAGTGTCGGATGGGCGCGCCGAGACTTTGGCTAGCTCTAAGTCTTGTTGAAATAAGAAAATACTACAAATCGTGTGATAGCCATAAAGAAATTCTCTATTATTCAATCCATCTTTAATTTGGTCGATTTCATTTGCAATTTTTTGAAGTTTTTTATAGTTAATTTCGGCTTTTTTGCCATCTTTGACGAGGGCTTTGTCTTTTTCGATTTCTTTGGCTAGTTTGAGGAATTCTTTTTTGAGTTTGGCTTCTAGTTCGTCGCCAAATTTGATTACGCTTTTTAGATATTTGCGGGCGTTGCGTAGGCTTTTTAGACGTTTGGTCGCGCTCAGACGCTCGACGTTGGGTTCGACTTTTAATACGCCTTTTTTGACGGTTTCGTCCACTAATTCGGCAAATGGCTTTTCTACCGTGCCCGCTATGCGCGCGCCGCCTTCGGTGCAGTTATACGCGGTAATGCTCGGGTCTTTGTTGATACGACTACGGATGAAAGTCTCAAAAAAGTTTCTAAATAAATTCCATACTTTGGTGGTTTTAACTTCACCTCCGCCGCCATATTTAGGGGCGACGTCGATATATTCGCCTTGGAGATTGAAATTATCCTCTTTTTCCCCATAAATGTGACCCGCCGCATGCGTTTTGCCGTCGTCCGCGAAGGCCAAATCTTGACCGATGAAGACTATTTTTTTGTGCTCCAAAATATATGCCATATCTAGCGCAAGGTGAGCCGCGCTCGTGCCCGAGCCGACATAGCCGTAATTTATATCTTGGTAGCCTTTTTCAAAGTCTAGTGGGCGCAAGGCATAGCAGACTTTGCGACCTTTCAAATTTGAAACGGTTTTGGGGTGAGTGAGCGAGGCGACGATAAACATAATATTTTCGTCGAATTCGCTTGCCGGGCTATCGAAAAACTTTGCGGTCGGCGCGACGCGCTCGATAGAGGTAACGTAATCGGGCTTTATGCCATGCTTTTTGAGAATAGGATAGGACGCGTCGACGCTGATGATTGTGGCAAAAGGCGCGATTTTTTTAAGCAGCGGGAGTTGTTTTGCAAGAGACGGTCCTGTGGCGACGATGATGGCGATCTCGTTTTTGCCCGCTCTAGCTTTAGCTACGTTGCTAATCGGGTAGCTTTCTATCATTGTAGGTGTGTTTTGAACGGTGTTTGCGATACCGTCGTAAGCGTCCTTTGGAGAGTTGCCTACCTCGTTGACGATTTGTATAAGCGCCGTCATGATATCTTCGTTGGCTTTGCACGCGTCGTCCATATAAGCGTCGTAAAATTTATTATAAATATTAAGGTTGTAAAGCATGGCGGTTTCTTTCACGCCCGGGAACGAAAAAATAGTGTAATAATGCGTGTGCGTGGCGATGTCGGTTTGGAAAATCGAAAGCCGACTTGCGCGCAAATCGTCCGAAAAATCAAGCAAGCTGAGCGCGGCGTGCAAAATCTCGATTTCCGGCTCGAGCACCACGATATATTTGTGAGTAGGGTTGCCTAGGATGGATTTGAGGAAAATGCCGTTGCCTATACCGTAGAAAAATAGCGTCATATAGCGGCTGTGCTCTTTCTCGAAGCTCGCCACGTGCTCTTCGATTTCGCGAGCGGGGCTTTCGTAGACGCAGCTGAGGGTTTTTTTATTGACAAGATTGATATCTATCGGGTCTTTGCCTTTGCAGATTTCAAATTTGCGCTCTTTTGCGCTTAGCGCGTCGGCTTCAAGTAGGCGTTTGGCAAGCGGCGCGGAGTAAATCGCAATGGCGAGCACGTTGCGCTCAAAAATACTCACCTTATCGCCTTTTTTGACGATTTCGGCTATTTTTTTGTCTAATTCTTTGTCGGTCATTTTAACTCCCTTATTCAAACATATTCAAATTTAGCGCGGTCGCGAACTCTATATCGCAAACGGCCTTTTTGCCTAAAATTTCTTTTTTCAAATTTGGCGCGAGTCCATATCCCGGGCGCACGCAAGCCACGCAGTCCGCGCTGATAATCTCGCCCGCGCGAATGTCGCGAGCGGCGTATAAACTGCGCGCGAACACGCGTCCGCTCTCTTTTGGTTCGTCTAGCGCGCCGTCTCCAAGGGCCGCCTCCGCGTCTCGAACGGCGCGAACCATGGCGCCAAACTCGCCTTCGTCCATCGAAAACGCGCTATCTTCGCTAGTTACGCTTTTATCGAGCATAAAGTGTTTTTCTATCATTCTAGCGCCCAAAGCAACCGCGAGAGTAGGTGCGAGCGAGCCCAAAGAATGATCGCTAAGTCCCGCTTCGCAGCCAAAAGTATCCCTTAGCGCGTTTATGGCTTTCAAATTTAGCTTATCGATTGGCGCGGGATAGCTAGAAGTGCATTTTAGTAGCATTATTTGGTCGTTTCCCACCGCGCGGCATGCGCCGACCGCGGCGGCGATTTCGTCGTTTGTCGCGACGCCTGTGGAAATTATCACGGGTTTGCCTTTTTGCGCGACGTAGCCCACAAACTCCGCGTCGTTAGCCTCGAAGCTCGCGATTTTGTAAGCGGGCGGGTTAAATTGCTCCAAAAAATCCGCGTCGGAGGCGCAAAAAGGCGTCGAAAAGCAAATCAAACCCTCGTTTGCGGCAGTCTCGAACAAATCCTTGTGCCACTCGTGCGGAGTCATCGCTTTTTCGTATAGTTCCCACAGCGCGCGACCGTCCCATAGCCCGCCTTTGATGATAAAATCATCTTTTCGCGAGTTTAGCGTGAGACTTGAAGGCGAGTAGGTTTGCAGTTTGATGGCGTCCGCCCCCGCGCGCTTTGCCGCGGCGATAGTGCGCTTGGCTAACTCTAAACTGCCCGCGTGATTTGCGGAAAGCTCGGCGACCACAAAAACGCTTTTTGCAGTGTCAAAATCCGCTATTTTCATTTCGTTCCTTTCAAATTTGAATACATATATATCGGCGATTTTTTGAAAATATTTAGAGAATTTTAGCGAAATTTTAATAAAAATAACGAAAAATCGGGATTTTGCGCCTGATTCAAATTTGAAATTTGAAATCGACGCGGGGGGGGGGGCGGCTCAGGCGGCGAGCGATTTGGCGGCTTTTGCGGCGCGTGCTTTTTTGACTTTGGCGTAAATTTCATACGCCATGAGGCCAAGCGAAACGACGGTTTGAAGGGCACCGAGGGCTTTTATGAAATGCATTTTTGACCTTTTAATATTGAAATTTTGCGAAATTATATCAAAATCAAGTTATAATTTTGCTTATAAAAGTGAAAATCGCTTTCATTTTGATTTCGCGAGCGTAAAATTGCGGATTAAATTTAAATCAAATTTGAAATTGCCGCGCTCGCAGGCTCGTTTGCAATGATGGGCAATTCAAATTTGAATTAGAGGTTTCAAATTTGATTGTTGCGAAGTGATTTTTGAGGTATTTTCGAGGTTGTGAGTGCGGCGAGCGACGCGATAGAATAAATAATTCATCCTAACCAAGCCACCCGCGCTACTCAAAAGAGCCAAAAAGCGCGAGCCTTGCGGCTTATTCCTCGCCCAGGCTTTGCCTATACTCCTCATACGTCCCGTGGAAATCCACGATTTCGCCGTTGCCTTTGAAGTGCAAAACGCGGTTTGCAAAGGCGTCGATGAGCTCACGGTCGTGGCTCACGCAAATCGCGGCGCCGCCGAACTTGTATAGCGCTTCGCCAAGAGCTACGATGGCTTCTAGATCGAGGTGGTTGTTTGGCTCGTCGAGGATTAGTAAATTCGCGCGTTCTAGCATGAGTTTGGATAGCGCGACGCGGTGTTTTTCGCCACCACTAAGAGAGCCGACTGATTTTTCTTGCTCCGCGCCGCTAAAAAGCATGCGTCCAAGGCATTTGCGAATTTCGTCCAAATCTTTGTTTTGCGGGCTTTGGAGCCATTCGTAGAGTCGCCTGTCACCCGTGATGGTCGAGCTAACGTCTTGAGCGAAATATCCTAGCTCGATAGTCGCGCCGATTTTGATTTCGCCGCTATCGGGTGCGAGCTCGCCTGCGAGAAGTTTGCAAAACGTGCTTTTGCCAACGCCGTTTTTGCCGATGATAGCGATTTTGTCGCCTTTATTCATTTTGAAACTAAAATTATTCAAAATGACTTTGTCGTCAAAACTCTTATTCAAATTTGAAACTTCGATAAGTTCGTTACCTATCTCGCGGCGCGCGCGGAAAACTATGCTCGGTTCGCGGCGCGCGGAGGTTTGGATTTCGGCGATATCGAGCTTTTCGAGTAGTTTAGCGCGGCTTGTGGCTTGTTTGGCCTTAGAAGCGTTCGCGCTAAAGCGGGCGATAAATTTTTCCAGCTCTTCTTTTTCTTTTAGCTGCTTTTCACGTTGCATTTCTGCTTTTTTGGCCGCGAGATTTGCGGCTAGATACCAGTCGTCGTAGTTGCCTACAAACTCCCTAATTTGGTGAAAATCCACGTCTAAGATGTCGGTGCAGACGCGGTTTAGGAAATGGCGGTCGTGGCTGATGACGACCATCGTGCCCTCGTGGTTCTTAAGCTCTCTCTCAAGCCACGAAATCGCCTCTAAATCGAGGTTGTTCGTAGGTTCGTCGAGGAAAAGGGCGTCGGGCTTAGGGAAAAGCACTTGCGCGAGTAGGATTTTGACCTTTTGGCTGTTTTCGATTTCGCTCATTTTTTGTTCAAAATCATCAAATCCCAGCGAACTGAGGATTTTTTCGATTCGCACCTCGTATTCGTAGGTCGGATCTTCGTGTGCGCAAATCATCTCGAGTTCGTTTAATCGTTCGTTGATTTCGTCGGTGAACTCTTCGCTCATGTAAAGTTTTTCTTTTTCTTTGACGGCGTCGTAAAGCGCGCGATTACCCCAAAGGACGGCGTCTTTGAGCGTGAAGTCTTCAAACGCGAATTGGTTTTGACCTAGCACGCCGATTTTCACTCCCTCTTTGGCGATGATTTCACCGCTACTACTCTCGATTTCGCCGCTTAGGATTTTGAGGAAAGTCGATTTTCCCGCGCCGTTCGCGCCGATGAGCCCGTAGCGATGTCCGCGCTCTAGGGTAAGATTGACGTTTTCAAAAAGCAGTTGTTTGCCAAAACGTTGCGTAAGTCCTCTAACGTCTATCACGCGCGCTCCTTAGTGCAAGTTTTCGTTGAGTTT
>ONQI01000024.1 GCA_900319915.1 uncultured Campylobacter sp. | reverse complement strand
TGGAGTCGGGGCGTATTCGGCGCGTTTTTGGGCCTTGATGACGAGCTTATCCACGTCCTCTCTGATGCCCATCGCATCGGCTTTGGCTTGGATTTTAGCTATCATTTTAGCGAGGTTGGTTTCATATGTCGCTTCGATACCGAGGCTTGCTAAGTCTTCTAAAAGTTTCGTTATTTTTTTGAGGTCGGCGGGCGCGTGATTGCGAAAAATGCCCTTTTTGATGCGCTTAGCCGCCGCGCGGTTAGCAAGCAGCATACAGTCTTCGATAAGCGCGTGAGAGGGCGTGTCGCTTTCCCATTTGGTAGCGGTTATTTCGCCCTCATCGTTTAGACTCATGCGAAGTTCGCGCGAGCGAAAGTCAAAGCCTTTTTCGAGTCGCTTTTTTTTCAAATTTGAAGTCAAATTTGAAAGTGGCGCGAGCCAAGCGGCAATCCCCGGCTCGATCTTGCTTTCTCCGGCTAAAAAAGCGTCTATTTCATTGTAAGTAAAGCGGCGGCGCGATTTTATTATCGCCTCGAAAAGTTCTTCGCTCGAAGGATTCAAATTTGAATCGAGTGTGATTTTGAAAACAAACGCGAGACGGTTCAAATTTGGTTTTAGCGAGCAGATATTTTCGCTCAGCCCGCGCGGTAGCATGGGCACGCTTTTGTGCGGGAAATATATCGAAAAGCCCCGAAATTTTGCTTCTTTGTCTATACCGGTATACGGCGCGACATATTCGCTCACATCGGCGATGGCGACGTAGACGGCGTTTGCGGCTTCATCGTAATAAATCGCGTCGTCAAAGTCCTTGGCGTCGTCCGGGTCTATGGTGCAAAAGGGTAGGGCGGTGAGATCGACGCGGGAAGGGTATAGTTCCTTGTCCACTTCGTCGCCCCAGCTGGCGGCTTCCACGTCGCAAGCGCGAGGGAATTCGTCTCTTTTGTCGTAGAGTGCGAGCGAGATTTTTTCGTCGACCGCAGGATCTGAGAGGACTCCTAGCACCTCGACGACGTCGTTTGTGGCGTTACTCACTTTGAGCACGGCGCCAAGGGGAAGTTGTTTGAGCGATTTTTGACTAGCGCGAAGGCAGAGCGCGAGGCCGTTGCTAATATTTACGCCTAGTATCGCCGCGCCGATTTTTTTGGTATAAACTACGGAAGTGGCGTTTGCTTGGGCGAGCACGGCTAGGACTTTGGCGTGCGCGCGGTCGCCTTTAAATTTGATTAAGCGGGCAAGCACCACGTCGCCCAAATGCGCGGAGTTTAGGTCTTTATTTTCGATGATTAAATCAAATTTGAAACGACTGTCAAATGGCGCGAGATAGCCCGTACCGTTGCTTGAAATGTCGATTTTACCGCAGACGAAGCCGTCGTTTAGGTAATAAATATTTTTGTGCTTTGTAACTGCGCGTAGTTGTTCTAAGATGCGTAGTGTTTCTTTGGAGGCTTTGCTCGCGGTGCGTTCGTCAGCCCCACGAGCGAGCGCGTAGAGAAATTCTTTCAACCTTTTACTTTTTGCACGGCTTCCATAAATTTGCCTTGCTCGAAGCCGTAAGTATCTAGTAGGACGAGGGTTCTGTTTATATTCTCTTCTGTGAGGACGCCAAAAACGTTGATAGCATTTTTAATTATCTTAAGGGCGGTCGCGCATGGCTTAATGTGCTCCGGTGCGTCGTCAGGAGTATTTGAGAAGTAAATCGAATCCACCATTTCGCTTTCTAGGTTCCATTGCTCAAATATCTTGGCGGTAACTTCTTCGTTTGTTACGTCCAAGATAGAGCGCTCGAGATCCGAAAGTTCGCTAGGGGTCGAAATTTTTTCAAGACCCGATTTAAACTCTTCGACTTTGCCTGTTTCTAAGAGTTCTTTTGCGATGACTATTTTACCTACTTCCATCATGAAACTAGTAGGCGCCAACACTACAAGCATGCTCCTATCTACTTTGCCATACCAATTAAACGCAAGAATGTTTTGACTGGTAACGACACTAAGAAAGTCGCTAGTGCGGATTCTGTAAGGGGATAAATCGATATTGAAGCTTTTTTTGACCGCGCCATATAGCGCAAAGCCGCGAATAGTCGCCATCCCAAAAAGATTCACGGCTTGTTGAATGGTGCTAATCTCGCGGCTAAATCCGTATAGCGGACTGTTTGCCGAGTGCAAAATATTCGCAGTTAGCATAGGATCGCGCTCGACGATAGCGACGAGATCGCTTAGATTGCTATTTTCGTCTTGGCAGACGCGTTGGATTTGCACCACAGTGTCGTCAAGCGGCGGCAAGCTCTTGATGTTTTTGTAGATAGCTTCGTTCATTTTTTATCCATTCAAATGAAATTTGGGCGAATTTTACACAAAATCTACTTAAATCCCGTTTATTTTTCAAATTTCAGTGATTTTAAATTTGGCGGGTTGTATAATTCCGCATAAATTTTCTTAAAGGAAGGGTTTTATGGCAGTAAATATTTTTTACGACAAAGATTGCGATTTGAGCCTCATTAGAAGCAAAAAAGTCGCTATGATCGGCTTTGGCTCACAAGGTCACGCTCACGCGGAAAACTTGCGCGACAGCGGCGTGGAAGTCGTAGTTGGTCTACGCAAAGGCGGCTCTAGCTGGAAAAAAGCCGAAGACAAGGGTTTTAAGGTGATGAGCGTGGCCGAGGCGACAAAATACGCCGACCTTATTATGATTCTTACTCCAGACGAGCTCCAAGCCGACATCTTCAAAGCCGAAATCGAGCCAAATCTTAGCGAAGGCAACGCTATCGCTTTTGGACACGGCTTTAACATTCACTTCGGTCAAATCGTTCCTCCAAAAGGCGTCGATTGTATTATGATTGCTCCAAAAGCTCCTGGTCACACGGTTCGTAGCGAGTTTGAACGAGGCGGCGGTATCCCGGATCTAATCGCCGTAGCTCAAGACGCGAGTGGCAAAGCAAAAGATTTAGCTCTTAGCTATGCTAGCGCGATCGGCGGCGGACGTAGCGGTATCATCGAGACTACCTTCAAAGACGAAACCGAAACTGATCTATTTGGTGAACAAGCCGTGCTTTGCGGCGGTCTTTGCGCCCTAATCAACGCAGGCTTCAACACCCTAGTAGAAGCCGGCTACGAGCCTGAAATGGCGTATTTCGAGTGCCAACACGAGATGAAGCTCATCGTGGACTTAATCTTCCAAGGCGGCATGGCGGATATGAGATACTCTATCTCAAACACCGCAGAATACGGCGACTACGTCAGCGGTCAAAGAGTCATCAACGAACAATCAAAAGCCGAAATGAAGAAAATCCTAAAAGAAATCCAAGACGGAACTTTTGCTAAAAACTTCATTCTCGAGCGCAAAGCGGGCTATGTAAAAATGAACGCCGAGCGCAATATTACCGCAAACAGCCTGCTTAGTAAAACGGGCGAAAAACTTCGCGCTATGATGCCTTGGATCGCCAAAGGCAAACTCGTCAACAAAGACAAAAACTAATTGACAAGGCGCAAAAAACGGGCTCCCAAATCCTCGGGAGCCCCGCTAAAAATCTACGTTGGTATAGTAGCGTGCATTCTTGTGATCGCGGGTATCGTCGCGCTAAGTTTTTCCGGGCGCGAAAGCGGACGCGATTCAAATTTGAATAGCGTCGCGACCGAGAAAAAAATTCAAACCTATCTAAACGCTCAAAAAATTGAAAAAAAATCCGTCTTAGACAAAAAAATCGAAGAAAACAAAAGCGAGACAAATTCAAATTTGAATAGCTTAAATTTGAAAGACGAGCCAAAAACGCCAAAAACCTCTGCAAAATCGGAAAATACGGATATAAACATAAGCGAACTTCTTTCAAATTTGAACTTAGAGGAAAATAATAATTCAAATTTGAAAAGCGAAAATAATAATTCAAATTTGAAAGAAATAAGCGTTTTTGACGTTTCTACGGCTCGCAAAATCGACCCAGCAAGCGAGCCCGACCAGTTGACAAAAGCGAAAGCGAGCGAAAAAACTACCGCGAAAATTCCGGCAAAAACGGCTCCAAAACCGGAAAAATCCGCCTACAAAAATCCCAAACTAGCCATCATAATCGACGACGTAGCAAGCGAGGCGCAAGCGCGTTCCATCAAGGCTTTGGGGCTTGCCATCACGCCCTCCATCATGCCACCCGCACCCCTGCACCCAAGGTCTGCCGAGCTAGCGAACGAGTTTGATTTTTTCATGGTGCATTTACCCCTCGCCGCGCTGCATTTTAGCAAAAACGAGCCTGGCACCCTCGCGCCTACCGCGACAAAAGAGCAGATCGAGGCTCGCGTGAAAGAAGTAAAAAAAGCTTTTCCGCGCGTGCGCTATATCAACAATCACACGGGAAGCTATTTTACGAGCGATTACGCGGCCTCAAAAGCTCTTTTAGAAGCGCTCGCAAACGAAAATATTCATTTTGTGGATAGCCTCACGACTACGCGCTCCGCCGTGCCTCGCGCGAGTCGGGATTTGGGGCTTGTTTACGTGAGCCGCGACGTGTTTATAGACAACGACCAAAATGTCGCCAAAACCTTGCAAGCTCTTTCTCTCGCGGTCAAAAAAGCCCGCCAAAACGGCAAAGCGATTGCGATCGGCCACCCGCACAAAACTACTTTCGCCGCTCTGGGGGAAGCTAAGAAAAACGGACTATTTAAGGGCGTGCAAATCGTGTATTTAAGGGATATTTATGGACTTTATAACTGATTTGCCTCCTTCGCTCGCGCTGTTAAAAAAACCTCCGCAAAAACTCTATTACAAGGGCGATTTGAGTCTGCTAAACGCTCCCAAAGTCGCGATAGTCGGTTCGAGAGCCTGCACTCAATATACCAAAAATCTCGTCCTAAAACTCGCCGCCACTCTTGCGAAGCGCGGGGTCTGCGTGGTGAGCGGCGCCGCGATAGGGGTCGATATTTACGCGCACGAGGGTGCGTTTCCTCGCACCATCGCCGTTTTTGGCAACGGGCTTAATGCGGTCTATCCCGCCCAAAACGCTCGCCAAATCGCTCAAATCTACGAGCGGGGTTTGGCTCTAAGCGAATACGAGCCTGACGCTTCGCCCGCGAATTGGACGTTTTTGGAACGCAATCGCATTGTGGTCGCTCTTTCAAACGCCGTCGTCGTCGCGCAAGCCGACGCCAAAAGCGGTTCGATGTCCAGCGCAAAACTGGCTCTAAGTATGAATATACCATTATTTACGCTGCCTCAACGCTTAGAAGAGAGTAGCGGCACGAACGAGCTTTTAAGGGAAGGCAAGGCTCGTTTGATTACCGATTTTGACGAGTTCGCGGCCGAGTTTGGCGGCGAGATTGATTCAAATTTGAATCCGCCCGACGAACTACTCGATTTTGTGGACTCTCATCCAAATTTCGACGAGTGCTACGCGCGCTTTGGCGAGCGGCTTTTCGAGTATGAAATTGAGGGCAAAATCGCCATCGACGGCGTTTTTGTGAGGGCGCTATGATAGTCGCGCTTGACGTGGGGTTAAAACGCATCGGCGTGGCGGTGGCGCCGGACGACAAAACCGCTTTGCCTAGCGAACCGGTGCTGCGCCGCAACCGAAACCAAGCCGCGTTTGAGGTTTCAAATTTGATACGCTCTCGAGCCGCGCACACGCTTGTAGTGGGCGTTCCGCGCGGGGGGTCGAGCGAAGAGGAAATGGAACGGAGAATCAAACATTTCGTCGGTTTGCTAGATTTGGATTCAAATTTGAAAGTGGAATTTGTCGACGAGAGCTATTCGAGCGCGGAAGCAAGCGAGTTTGCGAGCGATAGGGCGCGCGACGGGCGCTTCGACAGCGTGGCGGCTACGATTATTTTAGAAAGGTATTTGCGTGGGCTTTAAAGAGGATTTACAAAAGATTGCGGGCGAGGATTTCGAGCGGATTTGGGCGAGTTTTTGGACGCCTAAGCAAACCGGATTTTTTGTCAATTCTTTGTTAGCTAGCGCGGAAGAGATTGAGCGCGAACTTTCAAATTTGAATATCAAATTTGAAAGCGTCCTGCCAAATTTCTATCTTACGGACTCGGGAGCAAAAGCGGTTTTGAGTCGCTCGGAATTATTTAATAGCGGTAAAATCTATATTCAAAACGTCAGCTCCTATCTCGCGCCCCTAAATTTGGGCGCAAGCGAGGGAATGAGCGTGCTTGATATGTGCGCGAGTCCCGGCGGGAAGACGATAGCGCTAGCGAATTTTATGGCTAGCGAATCAAATTTGAATCCCAACCTCGCCGCTATGGAAGCAAACAAAGACCGCTTTTTTACTTTAAAATCAAATTTGAAAAAATACGGTTGCGAGTTCGCGCGTACTTACAACAAGGACGCGAGGAGTATCGCCAAAACCTGCGAAGGACGATTTGACCGTATTTTGCTAGACGCGCCCTGCTCGGGTTACGCCGGATACTGCGAGGGCTTTCCCGAAAAAAGCCACAAAGAAATCAAAGCCATCGCGAAACTCCAAAAAGGACTCTTAAATGCGGCTCTCACCGCGCTAAAAGATGGCGGAGAGATGATTTATAGTACCTGTACGTTTTATGCCGAGGAAAATGAAGAAGTTGTTGCTAACGCGCTTAATTCCAAATTTGAAATCGAACTTTTGCCACTTTCTTTCACGCTTCCCGAGTGTCAAAGCGGCGAGCTAGGCGCGCGCGTGGTTCCAAGCGGACGCGCCGACGGTTTTTATCTCGCGAAAATTAAAAAAATTCGCCGTTTATAAGAGTTGATCTGTTATCTATTAGCCCGTTTTTCTCGGCATTAGTTTTGTTTAGTATCGCACAGAGCTCGTCTATGACATAAGGTTGGCGTAGCATATAGCAACATTTTTCGCGCGAGACGAAAGAAAAATATTCGTCGTCTGCGGCATTGTCGCTAAGGACGATGAGACAGAAATTTTTTTCGCGCTTTGCGCACACCAGCGCGGCGAGATCGTCCGAGCGCATTTTTCTTAGAATTTTACCGTTAATAAACACGGCGTTAGGTATAAAAACCGGGCTAAGGGCGTGTTCGAGTGCCAAAGATGACTTCGGTATGGTTTGAGCGCCCATGGAGCGCAGTTGCTTATCGAGTGTGGCAAATGCGACTATGTCTTCTTCGCAGACTACTATTTTTGGATTTTTTGAGTTTTTGATTTGGTAGCGAGGGCGCACCCCCATAGGTTTCATATTCACGTCAAAATAAAATTTCGCGCTTTTTGGCGCATTTTCAAATTTGAGTTTTGTCGAAAGCGCATCAAAAAAGCGGGGTACAAGGGCGAGTTTGGCGTAGTCGATATTTGCCTTTTTGCCATCCAAAACGCGGAGTATACTTTGTTTGCGTTCGTTTAGATTTTGATTTATGCAGATAAAAAAGCGGTATTTTTCGTTTGTGATCGGGCGCGCGCCGAGCTTGATAACCGCGTTTTGTGAGACTTTTAGGACAAAGTCTAGAGTAGTAAAAAGTAATTCTGCGGTGTTTTCAAAATCCGCCTCGAAAAGCTTAGGATAATCTCCGTAGCAAAAGACGATTTTATTGTTATTTGCGGCGGCTTTTTTGTGCAGCGCGGCAAACGCGATGTCGAGGCGCTCAAAGAGGTTGCCTACGGTGCGCGACGGTTGGACGTAGTCGCATTTGATTTTCTCTAAAAAAGTGATTTGTCGCCCGCGCTTGACAACCCCAGGAGCATGGAATTTTCGTCTTCCAATAGTGATAAACGCCGTGGTAAAAGCAAGGCAGGCGACGGTGAAAACGCCGATATAAAAATCAGAATTGATAATTTCGCTTGCGCCCGCTCTATACACGTCGCGCACGTCGCCCGCAAGGCAAGCACTAAGGAACGTCGTTAAAATAAGTAGCTTTTTCAAATTTAGTTCCCCCTAAATTACGAGCATTCCGTCGCCGTAGGAATAAAATCTGTATTTTTCCGCGAGTGCGACGCGATAAATTTCAAGCGTTTCTTCGAGCCCTGCAAACGCCGCCACAAGCATAATCAACGTGGATTTTGGCAAGTGAAAGTTAGTGAGCAGGTAGTCCTGTCTAATCGGGCGGTTTTGCGGATGCAAAAATAGGTCGCAAAATCCGCTTGTCGCACCGTTTCTAGCGAAATATTCCACGCAGCGCGTCACGGTCGTGCCCACGCCTAGGATTTTTTTATCGCTCCTTAGTAGAGCTTGCGTGGATGGCGGAATTTCATAGTATTCGCTGTGCATTTTGTGCGTGAGCGCGTCTTCGACCTCGACCGGCTTGAACGTGCCCGCGCCCACGTGCAGCGTGAGGTAGGCGGTTTCGTGCGCGGACTTTATGCGCTCTATCATCTCGGGGCTAAAATGCAAACTCGCGGTAGGCGCCGCGACCGCTCCCTCGGCGCGAGCGAAAATGCTTTGGTAC
>ONQI01000092.1 GCA_900319915.1 uncultured Campylobacter sp. | reverse complement strand
GCCGTATATAGGGCGGCTTTCGTGCGCGATGGCCATAGGCGTGCCATCCTCGCTCACCGCAGTTACCACAAGCGGACTTTTTACTCCAGCGGCATAGAGCGAATGATAACGCATGACTTCAAAACTACTTGGAAGTTCCTCAAATACCGTATTTATCGCGGTTTGGCGTATTACGCTAGTCTTGCCGTGCACCGGGCGCGCCAGACGCTCTATGCGCGCGCCAAAAACGTGTGCTATCGCCTGAAATCCAAGACAAATCCCAAGAATCGGAATATTCAAATTTGAACGGAGAATTTCTAGACAAACGCCGCTATCTTCGGGTCTGCCCGGGCCGGGACTTAGGACGATTTTGCTAGGATTTAGGGCGCGCACGCCGTCCATATCGATTTCGTCGTTGCGCTTGACCACGACTTCTTCATCTGTGAGCGAGCGCAGAGCCTGAGCGACGTTAAACGTAAAACTATCGTAATTATCAATCATCAAAATCATTTTCGCTCCTCGCAGACTTGCTCGAACACTTTCACGCAGCTTTTGCGTTTGTTGCAAATCTCTTGATATTCTTTTTCGGGGTCGCTGTCAAAGACTTGACCGTATCCCGCGCCGATATAGACGTCGTAGGTTTTTGCAGATTTCAAATTTGAATTATCTTCGGCGTGCGGTACAAAAATTGCGCTGCGGATTAAAATCGCCATTTGCACGTCGCCGTTATAATGCCAAAATCCTATCCCGCCGCCGTAAATCCCGCGAGAGTGGGGTTCGAGTTCGTTTATGATTTGCATAGCGCGGATTTTGGGACTGCCGCTAAGCGTGCCGGCGGGGAAAACCACGCTAAGCACGTCAAAATTGCTCTTTGAGCTCTCGCGAGTGCCGATTACGTCGCTGACGATATGCATGACACTCTCGAAAAACTCTACGTGCATGAGATTTCGCACTTTCACACTGCCGGCTTTAGCGAACTTACCAACATCGTTGCGCGCCAAATCCACTAACATACGGTGCTCGGCGAGCTCTTTTTCGTCGGCGAGAAGCTCAGCTTTTAGCCTCGCGTCTTCATTCGCGTCCGCACCCCTAGGTCTCGTGCCCGCTATCGGGGAGACCTTGATTTCATCGCCTTTTATGAGCATGACAAGCTCGGGCGAACTGCCCGCAATCACGCCGTAAGGGGTCGGGAAATAATACATATAGTGGCTAGGATTTTGAGCTTTTAGTCTCTCGTAAAACTCGAAGGGCTCAAGGTCGCTCTCCAAATGCAGCGTGCGCGAAAGCACGATTTGAAACGCCTCGCCCGCGGCTATGTATTCGCGAGCCTTCTCAAACGCCGCCCCAAACTCCTCGCGCTCTTTTTTCAAATTTGAAACGACTTTAAAATATGGTTTCAAATTCGAATGATTTTCGCTCGCGCTCTCAAGGCCGTCTAGATAGGAATTTGCGCCATAAAAACTGTAAACGCGCGTTTGCTTGTCGTATTGCAAATACGCTCTCGCGTCGGCGTAAAAATACGTCGGAAAATCGTAAAGCGCGCTCTTTGACTCGCCCACGCGCTCGAAGCGGCGCACCGCCTCCCAGCCCGTCACGCCAAAAAGTCCCGCGAACTCGCAGATTTTCACGCCGTTTTTGAGTGCGTCTTCGAGCTTGGCAAAGTCCTCGCCCTCCAAATACACGCAGTCGATTCCGATGATGACTTGCGCTCCGTCCTCCGCCAAATAGGAGTTCGGGAAGCGTTTCAAAATCTCTCTAAAATAAACGCTCGGTTCAGCCAATAGCATACTTGCCCCCAAAAGTTTTCTTAAACCAAAATTATACAAAATTTTTTCTTAGGCAAAGTTAAAAAGAGCGCAATAATTTCAAATTTGAATGATATTTTGTCATTGTAAGCAAGCTTGTGGGCGCGTCATTGCGAGGAGTGCGAATGCGCGACGCGGCAATCTCGCGCTCAAATTTGAATAATAGTTTTGATGATGAGATTGCTTCGCTTACGCTCGCAATGACAACAAATATTCAAATTTGAATGGAAATAATTTTGAGTTTTAATTTGAGGCGAAGGATTTTGAGGGGATTTTGGGCGTTGTAGGCAAAGCGCAAATGCGCTCGCACCCATCGCGACAACGCGCATAGCGTTTCGCGGTGGGTGCGGGGTAATAAATCAAATTTGAACGCCCGTCGCGCAGTGCCGCGCGAGCGATACTTGCCCAAAATCACCCAAAAGATAAACCAAAAGCTACCCTTTTAGGTCGAAGTCGATGAATACGCCCAAGGGCTTGTCTCCGTCGTATATTTCCATTCGGTAATTCATCACTTCCGTCACGCACGAGCTAAGGACGATTTGCCCCATATACGTAGAGCACCTGCGTTCAAGCTCGGCTCTAACCACGCCCATATCCATATTTAGCCCGTAAATGCGGACGTTTAGAGCCTTGTAACCCTCTCCTAGCCCCGTGATACGAAGCGTGAAAGGCGACATAGGATAAAGTGGTTTTGGAGTAACGTCAAATTTGATTTCTTTGCCTTTTAAGCTCGCCACACAAGCGTGGGCGTTGAGATCGCAAGTGGCGTTGCCCTCGGTTGTGGCCATGCTTTTACCTTCATCGCCGCAACCGACGAGCCCAAACGCCAAAACAGCCGCCAAAATCGATAAAAGCGTTCTTTTCATTGCATTACTCCAAGTATTCTATGAGTTTTTGTTTGACGTCTTTAAACTCCAAAATCCTGTGCCCGCTATGCTCGCGACTAAAATCCTCGGCTGATTTCAAATTTGAAAACGGTATGAGGTCGTCGCCGCTCGCGCTCACCACGCGCGAACCAAATACATAAAACGCCTCGCTAGCGTCGACGAGCTCGCCACTCGCGTAGTCTGTAACAAGCATGCGGCGAATAGGCGCGACGTGCTCTGCACTTGAGCGCTTATACATATAGTGAAACATTTGTTTTGGCGAGCTAAAAAGGACTTTTTCACCGTCATTGTATTCAAGCGCGGCGATAAAGCGAGGCGCCGTGAAAACGTCTATAAACTTGATAGGGCAAGTGGAATTGACATCTTTGAAAAACGGATTTTCCCTCGGGTCGCCGGCTCCAAAAAGTGCGGCGCAAAGCGCGAAAAAAAGAACGAACTTTTTCATACCAAATCCTTCCTAGCAAAGCAAAAATATCCCGTCAGGAAGCAAACGCAACCCAAAATCACTGGGTAAAGGACAGAATAAAGCGCGAAATTTAGTCGTCCAAACTCTTCTAGGATAAAATACGCCGCGGGCCCGATGACGGCGAGATTTGGGTCGAATAGGCTAATGGCGGCAATGCGGAAAACCTCGATAGGATTTAGCACGGCAATAGTGTAAATCACGTTTTCATTTATAGAGCTTTTCATCATAAGCCCGATGAGCGCGAGATCGATGAAAGCGAGCAAGAATAACCAAAAAAGGAAAGAAAATCCAAGCCCCATTTCGGCGTTTTTGATGACGCTCGAAATCAAAAATCCAAACGAAAGAAACACAAAACTAAGTGCGAGCAAAAGAAGCGTGTAAAATCCGAGCACGCCCCAAGGTATCTCCACGCCCTTCGCCGCGCCTATCACACACGAGAGCACCAGAGCGAGCAAAATAGGCATAAACACGGTAAAAGCGCGTCCGAGCGCTTTGCCAAAATAATATTCGCGAAGGCTCAAAGGAAAGCTCAGCAAGTATTCGAGCGCGCCCGCCTCGCGGTCCGCGCTAACGCTTCGCACGGTCGTAATAAGAATAAAAATAGGCAAAATCACCACGCAAATTTGAATAAACAGCAATAACATTCGCGTAAGTCCGCTAAATCCAGCCACGCGCGAATCAACCACGCCGCTGACGAAAAAAGTCGCGATAAGCCCCGCGAAAATCACGAGATAAAACGCGAACCACTTGGAGCGAAAACTCTCCATAATATCTAGTTTGACGATAAGACCGAGATTTTTCACGCCTTGCCCTCCTTCGCGATTTTGCCCAAATCCATTTCGACCGTGCGCGTCACTAGCCCCTCGACTTCGCTCACGCGGTGCGAAATGAAGACTAACGTCTTGTCTGCGAAATCCGCTCTTAGTAAAGAGAGGAATTTCTCGCGCGCTTCGGGGTCGAGATTTGCCGTAGGCTCGTCAAACATGATGATTTGGGAGTTGCGAGCAAGCGCGATAGCAATGAGGACTTTTTGCTTCATACCGCCCGAGAGTTTGTGGAAAGGCTTGTTTTTTTCGCGCTCGTAGTCGAGATCGAATTCTTTCAGATATCTTTCCACGTCGCCCAAAAAAACGCCGTCCGTGCGAACCGCGTAGTCGCAAATCTCAGCAACCGAAAGACGTAAAGGCGGCGGAGTTTGAGGCACGAAGCTAAGAAATTTGAGAGCTTTTTTGCGATGCTTGACGGGATTTATACCGCCGATGAGCACCTCGCCGCTTTGGCAAACGATTTGGGCGAGTATGGCTTTCATTAGCGTCGTCTTGCCCGCGCCGTTTTGCCCCATGATAAGGACTTTGTCGCCGCTCTCGATATTCAAATTTATATTATCTAGCACAACTTGGTCGCCGAATTTTTTGGTTAAATTTGTGATTTTTATCAAATTTGAAACCTCTTATAATAATTTTTTGAGCCTGTTTTCGTAAGCGAGCGCGTCTTGGTGGCAAACGTCCACGCAACGCCCGCAAAGCGTGCAATCTCCGCTAGCAATGCTAAATTTACCATTTTCTAGTTTCAAATTTGAAACTTCGCCTTTTTTCATTTTTGTGATTTCAAGCACTTTTGGGACTAAACACACGTCGCTACAGGCATGGCAGTGGTCGCATTTGTCCGCTTCCCAGGAGATTTTGACGGCGCGATAGCGCGAAACTAGCGAATAAAGCGTCCCGATAGGGCAAACGTAACGACACCAAAATCTGCGCGAGTAAAAAACCTCGGTAACAAACACGAGCACCGCCCACCAAATCGCCGCGCTGTAACCATAAATAATAAAACGCGAAACAATACCCGTCACGCTAACTATCTCAAAAACCAAAAATCCGCTAACAAAGCTGGCAAGCAAGAATGCCACGAAAAATACGTAGCGCACTCTAGGATCGAAATCATGACATTTTACCACGCCTTTTGCGACGAGTTTGGCGTTTAGACGCTCGGCGAACTCGGAAAAAAGATTGTAAGGACAAACCCACGAACAAAACGCCCGCCCCGCGATAAAAACGTAAAACGCCAAAATCGTACTCATACCGATAATGAGATTCGTGGCAAACTCGTGGCGAGCCAAAAACACCTGCAAGCTCACGTAAGGATCGGCCAAGTGAAATCCCACGAAACGCGAGCCTGTGATGTCGCCTTCTAGTATCTGAATGTCCACCCAAAACGAAAGCACAAACAATAAATGCATGCCCACAATCGACGCGAACCGCCAAAAACGAATGGTAGGGCGAGTCGCACCTTCTTTGTTTACGCCAAAAAACGTACTAAAAAAGCGCGCGTGAGCTAGGGTTTGGCGAGCTTCATACTTATTCATTGTTTTCTTTGAAGTGCGAAATCTCGTCGGCTAGACCTTCGAGTGTCGCGTCGTCGATATTTTCAAACAGCCCTTTCATCAGCGTGTTAGGCACCAAATTTGCTTTGTAATCTTTTAGGCTTTTTCTGATTTCGTCTTTGCTCTTGCCCGCGATGGACGGAGCGATGATGCCTTTGCCGTCTCTGCCATGGCAAGGCGCGCACGAGCGATAATACGTGCGACTGACTTCTTCTTCGGCTACGTTTGCGACACTTTCGCGTAGCTTCTTGACGGTTTCAAGCTCCGCGTCGCTTTGGTAGTCGCTACCTTTCTTTTGGATGGTTTTTTGCTCAGACTGCGCGTTCAAATTTGAATTGGGCTCGAGAGTCGGGCGATCTGTAGGGATACTCGAACTTTCTTCGGTATTGCTAAGCATAAACGCGATGAGCGCGAGAGCCAAAAAGCCCAGGACTACGGCGATAACTTTTCCACTTTTCATTTTTTCTCCTTAATCTGCTCGCTCATACGACTAATGTCGCCCGCGAGCTCTTTGATTTCTTCGTCTTTCATTTTTTGTACTAATTCTTTCATGAGAATATTGACTTTTTCGTTTTCTTTATAGGCTTTAATCGTTTCAAATATTTCTTTTTCGCTTTTTGCGAGCAAAGAAGGTCCGATAATGCCGTTGGCGTAGTCGTCGTGGCAAGCCGAACACTTGGTAAGGAAGTTTTTGCTTAGCTTATTGCGAACGAGATTTTTATTTATGTTTTGTAAAGGGCTTCGCACGAGGGCGTTCGCGCCGATGATTTTGGTAGTGGAATTGCTCTCGCCCACGCCGAAATTAACCCGCTTGCGCCCCTCCACGTCGTAGCTCGTCCAAGTTTCGGCTTTATTGGCGGCCACGGCGGCGGGATCGGCCTTTTTCACTGAAATTGTGGGCGCCTCGTTTGGCGCGCTCGCGGGCGTTTGAGAGCTTTGCGCGTCTTTTTCGTCGCCACAGCCTGCAAGAGTCAGCGCGACTAAAAATAATATTTCAAATTTGAATCTCATACTATCCCTCGTAAATATCTTTGTAAGTTTTGTTCGGCGCGATTTCTATGACCCGCGCGAAGCAAACCTCGGCGCAAACCCCGCATCCCACGCATTTTTGCTTGATTACGGGGACGCCGCCGTTAATCTCTATCGCGCCTTCAACTGGGCACGAATCCACACAGAGCGAACAGGTCTTACCGACGTTATCCGCGATTATTTTTTTGGCGGCCTCTTCACGCTCGTTGTAGGTTTTGCGTTTCAGGAGTTTAGTAACGTCTTTTTCTTCCACGCTTTTTTTCAAATTTGAATAGCAAGCGTTCAAATTTGAAACCACCGCCACGCCCATTTTTACGTCTTCTATCGTGGTAGTCTCGTGAGCGAGCGCGCCGCTTGGACAGGCGAGCACGCATGGGAAAAGGTCGCACAAATAACAACCCCGCTCATACGGGTCGATATAGGCCGTGGCGATATTTACGCCGTCGTCCGCGCCCAATAACTTTATGCTGTGATAGGGGCAGACTTGTACGCATTGACCGCATTTAATGCACAAAGATTCAAATCTCTCCACGCCTCCGGGCGGGCGCAAATGAGAGCGCGGCTCGTAGGCTCTAAGAGCGTATCCGCCGCCCGCGGCTACGCCCAAAGTCGCTAAGGTAAAAATACTAAATTCACGTCTATTCATAAGTTTGGCCTCATTTTTGGGCTATCGTCGCTCACGAGGAGCTCGGGCTCGCTAAAAGGCGCGAGCTTAGCTAGGAAGTTTATCACACTCATCACGCTACTACCGTAAAATAATCTCAAATTTGGATAGTATTGCCACAAAGAATCGAGGTAGGCGAAGTTTTTGTAATGCACGTCGCCCGTGCCGTCGCGATCGCGGTCGTAACCCTCGTAATCGTCAAAATAATTGCCCCGCCACTGATTTAAGTGGATTTTGGAGCCGGGAGTGTCGTTTATCGCCACGTCCATATTCCCGATGAAATCATTGTTTTCAAAGACGCTCGGGTGTTGGGTCGCGTGGAGCTGGATGCCCGTAGTGTTGTAGATAATTTGGTTGCGCGTAAACGTATTTACCGTATTTGGCTGATAGGGCGAATTATCCGTGTAAATACCTCGCGCGTTGTGCGAAAAGATATTGTTTTCAAATTTGAAATCGCTGGCTTCTTTTAGTCCCGTGCCTATGCCGTAACTCCCGCTAGAATACGACACGCGGTTATTGCGCACCATGCAGCCTTGCGAATACATAAAAAACATTCCCACGGTGTTGCCTTCAAAGACGTTGTTTTCCACAAGGTTGTTGTTTGAATACATAAAATGCAGCGAGTAGCGCGAGCCGCGTCCGTAATTTTCAGCGATTCGCCCTCCCGTGCAATACCACAAAACCACGTCTTTTGCGTCATAGACGTAATTTCCCTTAATCAAAGCGTCGTGGCAATAAATAAGGCGTATCGCGTCGCCGCGAAGGGGCAAATCCGCAGGCTTAGAGGTTATGCGGTTGTTCGTGATTTTGGCTCCGCCGCAGCGATCCATATATATGCCATACATCGTGCCGCGGAATTCGTTGCCCTCGATTTCCACGCCGTTTGCGTTTTCGCATTTTATCCCGGCATCGACCGTAGTGTGCGAATCGCCCGAGTTTTCGATAGTAAGATTTTTTAGTTTTACGTTCGGAGCGGTGATTTTGACGACGTTGCCCGTGCCGCTACCCCTGATGACCGCGCTTTTGTCATGACCGTCTATGGTAAGGGGCTTGTCGATGACAATATCGCCCGCGACTACGCCGCTACCTAGCTCTATGGTATCTCCCGGGCTCGCCGCGTTTATCGCGTCTTGGAGCGGGTTTGCAAAGGCAAAAGTAGCGGTTAAGGCAAGGGCGAATAGTTTCATTTCTTTTCTCTCAACGCCTTGTTTTTAGAAAAAATCGCCAAAACGCAAAGCGTGCTCATAGCGAGCATTATCCAAAATCCCATCGCGGGATATGAATGAGTGGTGAATTGCGCGACTTTACCGTCGCCCAAAGCCGTCGGCATGAATGGTTTAATCTTAAACGCGCCCCATTCTTGCATATTGTGACCATACCAATATAGCCAACCAACAAAAGCGCTCATAAACAGCACGGGCGCGATAATAGTAGGGATAAGAAGCAACGAGTTGCCCCGTCCGTCGTAATAAAGATAAAGCAACATAAATATCGTCGCCACTAGCAAATAATATGGCGCAATAGCGCGCTCAGTGTTGCCGCCATGCTCCATAGGATACATGCCGATATAGTGGTTGATGGTGTTCATTTCATGTACGTCGCCGCTATATCCATCCACGTGAAAATATACCGGGATTCCATCCGGGAACGCGTCTTTTGGATAGTTTGGCGCTTCTAGCGAAACATACCACACCGGCACGCTAGGCACGCCGATTTCAGAACGAGTTTCGATCATTTTTTTGAGGTTGTATTTGACTTCCTCGTCCATAAGGTGGTTTTTATACTGAAGCTTGGTGTAGGCGTTAAAAATCGGGTAAACGTAGCTTGGCAAATCTTTGCCGTTTGCGATTTTCGCACCCATGCCGTGGAAGGCGATAACCGGAATAGTAAAAGCCACAGTCATCAGCACGAGGGCGACGACGACGTAAATTTGATATTTTTTCATGACACTCCTTAGGGGTATGATAATTTCAAATTTGAATTGTAGCGGATTTGTGGCTACAATTCAAATTTGAATCCCCTCGTCAAAAGACAAGGGGAATTTGGGTCTTAGTTTAGACCGGCGTTCTCATCGATCCATTTGAGGTATTCGATGATATCTTTAATCTCGGCGTCAGTCATATGTTGGTTTGGCATTCTAAGATTGAAGTAGTTGATTAGCGCTTTCACATAATCTTCTTCATATTTCTTAGCAGGGTCTTTGATGAAATCGCTTACCCATTTTTCGCCGTTCTCATGCCTGAGAAGGACGCCTGTTAGATCCGGACCAGAGCTTACTTGACCGATGACGTGGCAACCGTTACATCCGCCTTTGAGGTATGCTTCCTCGCCGCGCGCGGCAACCGGACTCATAGGAGTCGCAAGCTCTTTTGTGAGGTTGTTTTTAGCCCTGAGACCGACGTCCGCAGTTTTAACCATGTATTGCCATACTTGATATTCCCACAAAATCGCGCCGTTTACGTCGCCGGCTTTGTAGGCGTCGTCGGCTTTTTTCTTAACTTCATCGATTTTGCCGTATTGATCAAGAGCGTCGTCTACTAGGCGTTTGACCTTAGGGAATTTCTCAAAGTGTTTTTCTTTGAGGTAAGCAACGACGCTTTGAATGACTTCGTCTGTGGCTTTGTTGGTCGCGACGACTTTTTCATACTCGGCTTTTAGTTGTTCTGGGCTTAGAGTTTGAAGCTTAGCTTTCTTCGCGCTTTCATATTTTTTGTTAGGGTCTTTTACATATAGGTAACCCATCATTTCAAGGTGAAGCGCGGAGCAGAACTCGGTGCAATAATAAGGGAATACACCCTCTTGATCAGCCACAAACGAAACGCTAGCGGTTTTACCAGGTTCTAGCGAAGCATGGACATTATAAAGGTC
>ONQI01000137.1 GCA_900319915.1 uncultured Campylobacter sp. | reverse complement strand
GCGGCGCGCAAACGCCCACGGCGACGATGAGAGTGAGCCATATTTTTTTATCCACGCCGATGAGAAAAAGCACGCCATAACCTGTGAGTAGAAGTATTAGCGCGGTGCCAAGATCCGGCTCTTTCATGATGAGCGCGGTTGGCAAAAGTATATAAAAACTAAGTTTTATGAAGTTTTTTAGATTGTAGCCGTCTTGGTCGGGCGGCGTTTTTTTGATGAGATAGGCGAGCATTAGCACAAACGCGGGTTTCATGATTTCGCTGGGTTGAATGGTAAAATGAACGAAAGGAATCTCTAGCCAACGCCTAGCGCCCAGCTTGCTAACGCCTACAAAATCTACGCTCAAAAGCAAAATAATAGTTACCCAGTAAAAAAGCGGAATGAAAAACTCAAGCTTGCGCAAGGGTAGCAAGAAAAATACGCAAAAACATAGCGCCCCGACGATGAAATACACTATTTGCTTGTTTGCGAGTAGGTCGCTAGTTTCCGAAATCAGCAGATAAGAAAGCACGATTATCGGGGCGATTAAGATTGGTTGAACAAAATCAAAATGCGTCAAAATACGCTTGTCAAGTTGTATCAAATTTGAAACCTAAATAAAAATTTGCTAAAATAATAGCAAAAAAAGGATTAAGATTGAATGAATTTTTGGCGCGCTCTGGACGGCTCGACGCGGTTTTGAGCGAACATTTGAGGCAGAGCAGGTCGCAGACGGCGGCTCTTATCAAAAGCGGACGAGTAAGCGTAAACGGACGCGCGACAAACAAGCCGTCGTTTGCCCTAAAAGAGGGCGACAAGGTCAAATTTGAATTGCCGGACGTTTCAAATTTGAACGCCGATTCAAATTTGAATTGCGAATTTGAGGTGGAAATTCTTTACGAAGACGACGATATTCTCGTCGTCAATAAGCCCAGCGGGCTCACCGTCCACGCCGCGCCTAGCGTCCATGAACCCACTCTCGTGGACTGGCTCAAAGCGCGCGGATGCGAGCTCGCGACCCTAAACGGCGAAATCCGCGCGGGCATCGTTCACAGGCTCGATAAAGGCACGAGCGGCGCGATGGTCGTGGCAAAAAATAACATTGCAAGCGCAAATCTCTCCGCGCAACTTTCCGTAAAAACTATGGGTCGCATTTATCTCGCTCTCATCGATTTGCCGCTCAAAGAAAACTGCATAATCTCTCGCCCCATCGGGCGAAATCCCGCAAACCGCCTCAAAAAGGCGATAGTCGCGGGGGGTAGGGCGGCAAAGTCGGCGTTTGCGAGTCTTTATCAAGATTCAAATTTGAATACAAGCCTCGTCTGCGCTAAATTATTTACCGGCCGCACGCATCAAATCCGCGTTCATCTTTCTAGTATAAATCGCCATATTTTGGGCGATAATTTATACGGCTTTAAGAGCAATAATAGTAAAATTGCGCGAATTATGCTCCACGCCTACGAGCTTACGCTCGAGCACCCGCGCACGGGTGAAGTTTTGCGCTTCGTCGCGCCGCCGCCCGGGGAGTTTGCGGAGATTTTAAAGATAAAAAAGGAGAAATTCGATGAAATTATTGACCCAAGCGGCCTGCGCCGCGCTTTTAGCTCTTGCGATAGCTGGTTGCGCTACGACTAGCGGAACTCAAGTAAACGCCTCTCTTCCAAGAGTAACTAGTCTAAAAACCATCAGCGATATGACCCAAATCGCCTTCGAGTGGCCTAGTAGTGCCGACGCTAACGTCGCGGGATATTATCTATATCGCTCAAATCCTCACGCGCCCGACGAAGGTATGAAAAAAGTCGCTAAAATCCCCGATAGGTTTGCCACTCACTACGTGGATACCAATCTCGAGCCTTCGACCGAATATCACTACGAGCTTCGTAGCTACGACAAAAACGGCAACGTCTCGGATAGAGGCGAAGTGATTTCGGTTTCTACGGAGCGTCTCATCGAAAGCGTTTCGTTCGCGCAAGTCATAAACAATCTTCCCGGTCGCGCCAAAATTTTGTGGAGACCGCATCCGGATACTCGCGTGGCTAGCTACATTATCGAGCGAAACGTGTTAGAAAGTAAAAAATGGGAAAAAATCGCGGAAATCAAAGGTCGCCTGAACGTCGAATATATCGATACCAATCTCGATCCAAATCGCCAATATAATTATAGGATTTTCGTGCGCACGAGCGAGGGCATAGTATCAAGCCCAAGCGAAGTATTTTCGGCTACTACAAAGCCGTTGCCTAAGTCTATTTCAAATTTGAAAGCGACTACGGATTTGCCTAAAAAAATCATACTTACGTGGGACGCGGACGCGAGCGGAGATTTCTCGCATTACGCGGTTTATAGTAGCTCGAATAGTATCGTCGCGCCAATGAAGGTCGCCGAGGTCTCCACAAACCGATACGAAGACCCTATTAACGAAAACGGTGCGATTCGCTATTACCGTGTTACGGCGGTCGATAGAGATGGGCAAGAAGGACGCAAACAAAGTGAAAAAGTCCAAGGTATGACGCTCGCGTCCCCTCTCGCGCCACAACTTATTAGCACCAATTTCAGTGGCTCTAGCG
>ONQI01000021.1 GCA_900319915.1 uncultured Campylobacter sp. | reverse complement strand
CTTTGGATAAACATCCGAGCTTCAAAAAATGCACTTGTCCAAAATGTGGAGGCGAAGCGACTCGCGAGACCGATACCATGGATACGTTTTTTGAGAGTTCGTGGTATTTTGCACGCTATGCAAGCGACGAGCGTACGTGGAACGAGCGCGCATTCGATACGCAAAGCGTGAATTATTGGATGAACGTCGACCAATATATAGGCGGCATAGAACATGCGATTTTGCACCTTTTGTATGCGAGATTTTTCCAAAAAGTTCTTCGCGACCTAGGCTATCTGAAGGACGACGAACCTTTCGAGAGACTGCTTACTCAAGGTATGGTGCTAAAAGACGGCGCAAAAATGAGTAAGTCTAAGGGTAACACCGTAGACCCCGACGATATCATAGACAAATTTGGCGCCGATACCGCGCGTTTGTTTATCCTTTTCGCCGCGCCGCCACAAAAAGAGCTAGAATGGAACGACAGCGCCGTCGAGGGTGCTTTTAAATTTATAAATAGGCTATACGACCGCGCAAGCAACGCTTACAAAACGGACGCTTTGCCACAAATCACGCATTCAAATTTGAATAAAGAAGAAAAATATGCCCGCCTAAAAGTCTACGAAGCACTCAAAAAGGCCGGCGACGTGTTTGAGGGAACTTTTGCTTTTAACACCCTAATCGCTTCTTGTATGGAAGCCCTCAACGCCTTAAACGCGCAAAACAACAAAGACGTTTGGACGGAGGGGTATTTTATTATTTTGGGACTTTTGGAACCGATTATTCCTCACGTTTGCTGGGAGATTTCAGACGAACTATTTGGATGCAAAAACTTTGCCAAAGTCGCCATAAAAGACGAAGTTTTTGTAAGCGACAGCATAAATCTAGCCATTACGGTAAACGGCAAAAAGAGAGCCGAGTTTAGCGCTCCATCAAGCGCTAGTGGCGAGGAAATAATCGCAATCGCTAAAAACGAAGTCGCCAAATGGATAGAAGGCAAAGAAATTATCAAAGAAATCTACGTGCCAAATAAGCTCGTAAACCTCGTAATTAAGGGCTAAAATGAGATTTTTTGCTTGGTTTTCGATTTTGCTTTTGTGCGCGGGTTGCGGCTATCAGCCCACCGCGACTATCACGCGCGACATTGTCGGCGAAAACGTCTACGTGGACGTCGTCCATAGTAAGCGCGACCCACAAAATACCGTAGCCATCAAAGACGGCACACGCGAAGCCGTCATTAAACGTTTGGGACGCGATTTAAGCGATGAAAAGAGCGCCGATACCGTTATTGTCGCTAGTATAGGCTCGCTAAAATTTAGTTCGCTTTCATACGATACTTACGGCTATACGACTTCGTATAAAGCGACGCTTACGATGAATTACCGAGTCAAATTTAAAGACGGCACGACAAAAAATTTTACCGGCAGCGGAGATTATGATTTTACCATAGCCAAAAGAGCTAGCGGATACGCGGACAGCGTCATTAGCGACACCGATCGCTATAACGCTATCAAAAACGCCTCCGAGCAGTGTTTTGACGAGTTTATTTCGCGCCTAGCCATCGAGGGATTTAGACATGGCAAGTCTGATAAATGAAGTCGTAAAAGAAGCTTTCAAAGAAGCGGCCGCTCGCGGAATCGCGCTAACGCCGGATAATTATTCGCAACTCTTTTGCGAAGCCGCCAAAAAGCGAGGACTTTCCGCGCCCGAGTGCCAAAAACTCGCGGGCTATATTTCGCGTCTTGACGCGAGCTATCAAGACGAGCTAAAAAGACTTTCCGTACGCAATATAGACGAGCTTTTTGCTTTCATTAGTTCTCGCTTAAACCGTGCAAACCCCACCGACAATGCCAAACTTACGCAGGCCTATAATCTGTTGGTAAAGCGCGTTTTGCAATCGGTAGCGCTTCTTCACAATAAAGAAGCTAAAAATTTAGCCAGCGCCAGTCTTCAAACCCTAGAGAGCAAGGCAAACGCTGAGAATTTAAACGCTCTTCGCGACAAATGGTTCGAGTTTATCGGTAGTTATGACGATAGCTTTATGAAAAAGCTAGAAAGTTTTGGCGTAAAGAGCGGCGACGATCTAGTTTCTCTTGTGGATACTATGGCAAAAGTCGCCACTCCCGTCGGTAAAGATAGAAACTACGATAATATAGCAAGCGTCATCGTCGCTTCTCTCGTGCCTTCGATCGCCTCAAGTATGAACGACGAATTAGCAAACATCAGTTATGAACTTCGCGCCAACCCGGAACTTATCGAGTCCGAGGGCATGCAAAAAGATATAAAAAAATTCGTTACCAAGCGCGTAAAACTCGATAAAGAAGAATTTCGCTCTAAGATTGCGCAACTCAATAAGATTCTCGACGCAATCGAAGAAAATATGAAATTTTTTGTCGATCAGTTCGGCTTGGAAGACCAAAATTTCGAGGCGATTCGCAAAAATCTCAAAGCAATAGGCAATTACGACGAGTACAAAACAGTCAAAGATAAGCTTGAAAATGTCGCGACTTCGCTCGAATCTAAATTTAAAGATTTTTTTTCTAAGCTTAAAGAAAACGAGCTTACTATAAACTCGCTTAAAGCCCAAATCCGCGAACTTCAAGCTAAACTCGAAAGAAGCGAGGAAGAATCGCGCAACGACTTCCTCACCGGTCTCTCGAATAAAAAAACCCTAGAGGCCGAAATCGCGCGAATAGAAGCCATACACAAGCGCTACGACGTGGAATATTCGATTTGTTTTTTTGACATTGATAATTTTAAAACTATTAACGATACTTATGGTCATGATGCAGGCGACGCTATATTGCGTAAAGTAGGCGAAATATTACGAGAAAATAGTCGTGAGGTCGATATAGTCGGACGTTTTGGGGGAGAAGAATTTGTGATAGTCTTGCCTCGTACGGGGCTCGACGAAGCGCAAATTTTTGCAGAAAAAATTCTCAAAGCAGTCGCGGCGTTTCAGTTTATCTACAAAAAATCGCGCTTTAATATCACAATGAGCTGCGGCGTGAGCGCGCGCTCGAAGCGCAAAGACGAAAAAGACACGCTCAAAGCCGCCGACGAACTGCTTTATAAGGCTAAAAATTCAGGCAAAAACAATGTGCAGCTATAAGGATTTTTTGGCCGCCAAACCTATGTATTACGCGCATATTGATTATGAGCGTTTTCCCAGAGCG
>ONQI01000118.1 GCA_900319915.1 uncultured Campylobacter sp. | reverse complement strand
TAAAGGGCTTTTAATTTGCGCAAAATTCATCTTTTTATTCTCGTCGTTTTCGCAGTTTTCGCGGCGTATCTAGGCGCGATTTGGAATAATTACGACACGGCCAAAGCAGGAATGCTCGAACTTGCCAAAAGCGGTCAAATCGTCGCGGCGAGGCTTTACAAAGAACGCCTCGACGAATGGCTGAGAGTCAAAAATCTCGCTATCGCCCAAGCCGCTCGCGCTATCCAAGACCTAGGCCCCAAAATCCCCGAGCGGCGCGAGCAAATCCGCCGCGCCCTAGCCGTCGCCAATAGCGTGGGCGAGTTTTCGAGCGCGTATATGGGCTTCGCGGACGGCGATTTTATTTATTTCGACGAAAACGTCTCCGTGCCAAAGGCGTACCGAGCAAACGAGCGCGAATGGTATAAAATCGCTCTAAGCGCGAGCAAAGCCTCTCTCACCCCGCCTTACGAAGACGCGTTTTTGGGCGATTTTTACGAGGGCAAAGTCGTATCCATAACCGCCCCCGTAGGAAACGACGCGGCTATCGCGGCAGACCTCAAACTCGTCGATATTTCTCTTGAAATATCTAGGATAGAAAAGGCCTTAAACGGTTTGGCTTTTATCGCGGACGACAAAGGCGAAATTATCGTCTCGGGCGAAAATAATAATTCAAATTTGAATTATTCCGCACTCGTTCGTCAAATCGCGCAAAATCCGCAAAACTCCGAGTTCAAATTTGAAAACGAAAAATTAGCCGTTTTCGTCGAGCCCCTTGAAAGCGCGGATTGGCTTTTTGTCGTGGCTCTTGACGAAGAGGCGATTTTCGCCCCGCTTAATTCAAATTTGAAATCAAATTTGAAAATAGCGTTTATATTGTTCGCTTTCGGTCTAGCCGCCGCGACTCTTTTTGCATTTTTGGCTCGCCGCGCCGATAAACTCGCCCGCGAAAAAGAAGAAAACGAGCGCATCTTAATCCAGCAAAGCAAAATCGCCGCCATAGGCGAAATGACCGCGGCTATCGCGCACCAGTGGAGACAGCCCGTAAGCGCGCTACTACTGCACGCAAGCGGATTGGAGCGCGAAATAAGCGAGCCGCGCCTAAACGACGCTCTAATCGCCAAAAAAACCTCGCAAATCAAGGAAATATCGCGCTTTTTAGCCGGAACGCTCGAAAACTTCCGCGAGTTCTACAAAGGCGGCGAGGAAGAGAGTGAGTTTGATTTGGGACGCGCCGCAAGCGAGGTCGTGGAATTGCTCGCGGCAATTTTTAGCGCGAGGGGTATCGAGGCGCGAGAGAGCTACGAGGGGGATTTGCGACTGCGCGCTTGTCAAAACTACGTCAAACAAATCTTGCTAAATCTGCTCTCCAACGCCAAAGACGCCGTGTGCGACTCTCGCGCCGAAGGTCGCGTCGTGACTTTGAGGGCGTGGCGTGATGGAGATTTCGTCATAGTTTCCGTGTGCGACAACGGAGCGGGCGTGAGCGCGGAAACAGCGAAGAAAATATTCAAAAAACGCCTCACCACAAAAGGCGCGGAAGGCACGGGCGAGGGGCTATATATCTGCGCGCTTTTGGCTCGCAGATTAGGCGGAGAGATTTGGCTAGAAAACGCGGGCGGCGAGAATAATTTAAATTTGAAATCAAATTTGAATAATCTCTTGGGCGGCGCGGAATTTAGGCTAAGATTGCCGATAAAAAGGGGTTAAAATGGAAAAATCCACGCTTAGCATGCTTGTCAATTTGCACGTTCTCATCGCCGAAGACGACGAGTTTTTAGGTGAGGCGCTGCTAGACGAACTCGCGGCTCATTGCGCCCTGGCACGTTTGGCGCGCGACGGCGAGAGCGCGCTAAATCTTTGGCACGCGGAGCGTTTCGATCTCGTAATCAGCGATATTAGCATGCCTCGTCTTTCGGGGCTGGGACTCGCGCGCGCTTTGCGAAGCGAAGGCGAAAACGTGCCCATTATCATGATTAGCGCGTTTGATAGCGAGCGAAATATCCGCGAGGCCGCGGGGCTTGGGATAGCGGCGTTTTTGCACAAGCCTTTTGAGATAGAAGCTCTCTACAACGCGCTTTTTATGGCGGCGGGGGCTCTGGGAGCGGCTCGCAAAAGCGCGGATTTGGGGCGCGGATTTAGCTATGATTTTGAAAGAGAAGAGCTATCTAAGGACGGAGAATTCGTGCCTCTGACGCGCACCGAAAACGCTCTGCTCGCTCTGCTCGCGCGCCACGCCGGACGCGTCGTAAGCATAGAACAAATCGTCGCGACCGCGTGGTATGGCAAGAGCGCGGCTCCCGCGACCGTGAGAGTATATATCAACAAACTACGCGACAAGACTTATCCCGAGCTGATACAAAACGTGCAAGGGTATGGGTATAAACTTCAAATTTAGGTGGCTTGTCTTTCGCGCGCTTTTGCGAGAGTATCGCTCGCGCCACGCTGCGACGGGCAAAAAGCCCGCCTCGCTACGCGCCTCGCTCACAACTTGCAAAATCATCGCGAAATACTTCGCCTATTCAAATTTGATTTCAAATTTGAAATGCTTTTCGCCGTTTTTCAAATTTGAAACGGGTCGCCGTCATTGCGAGCGGCACAGCCGCGCGGCAATCTCGCGCCCGAATACAATTAAAATTTGAAATATCGGGCTATAATTACGGCTTAAAAAAGGTTAAAAACTATGATAAACGCTTTTATTTCGGGATTTGGACTGAGTTTGAGCTTGATTTTGGCTATCGGTGCGCAAAACGCCTTCGTGCTCAAACAAGGTCTAAAAAACGAGCGCGTGTTTCTCGTCTGCGCTATTTGCGCGCTTTCCGACGCAATTCTCATATTTTCGGGCGTGGCGGGTATGGGATATCTCATAGAGCGCTTCCCCGCGTTCGCCTCGCTCGCGCGCTGGGGCGGCTTCGCGTTTTTGCTCGCTTACGGCGCGCGCTCGCTTTGGTCGGCTTTACGCGACTCGCACGCGATGAAGCCCGCGGACGCGCCCAGAGCTAGCGTCCAAAAAACGCTCGCGCTTACGCTGGCTTTCACGTGGCTCAATCCTCACGTCTATCTCGACACGCTCGTGCTAGTAGGCGCGGTCGCGGGTAAATACGCGCCGCTTCATTGGATATTTGGCGCGGGAGCGGCGGGCGCGAGTTTCGCGTTTTTCTTTTCTTTGGGATACGGCGCCAAAGCGCTCGCGCCCGCGTTTGCGAGGCCATTGACGTGGAAGATTTTCGAGGGGCTCGTCGGCGTGGTGATGATTATTTTGGCGTTCGCGATATTGCCGAAGTAGCGGCTCGCGCTTTTTTGCTTCGCCTAAATCAAATTTGAATATTCAAATTTGAAACGACTACCGCGAATTTTGGGTTTCAAATTTGAATAGGGCGAGCCGCGATTTGGCTTCCTTAGCGATTTCCTCTTCCATTTCGTAGTATTCAAACGTCGCGCCGTGCTGAAACGCGCCGCCTAGGATATCGCCCGCTTGGCGGTTTTTGAGGTCGATATTGGCGACTTCAAAGCCGTCCAAAGTCGCGGCAAACTCACGCAGTCTCGCGGGCGGAGTTTTGAGTTTGGTGTAGACGTAGCACCAACCCTCCCCGCCATTTCGCCCGACGCGCCCGCGTAGCTGGTGCAGGGTCGCTAGCCCTAGTCGCTCGCCGCCTACTATGACGATAGTGGTGAGACGCGGCAGCGAAATCCCGACCTCGACGATAGTAGTCGCGAGCAGCAAATCGCCCTCCGCGGCAAAGCGCGCGAGCGTTTCTTCTTTGTCCTTGTCGCGTCCGTGAGTCACGAAAACGCGCTCAAAACGTTCTTGCCAAAAGGGCGCCGCCTCGCTAAGGCTCTGGTAGGCGATAGCTTCGCTCTCTTCGACGAGAGGATAGACGACGATAGCTTGCTTGCCGCGATTTATTTGCTCTTTTAGGTGCGCGAGAAGCGCGGCAAAACCGCTATTTTGGAGGATAATCGTGTGGATGTTTTTCTCATAAGGCATCTCGCGCAAAAAACTAAAATTCACGAAATTTGATTGAATGAGACTGAGCGTGCGAGGAATGGGCGTCGCGCTGAATTGGAGAAAATGCGGGCGTGTGGCGTTCAAATTTGAATATCCACCGCTCGCGAGTTCCTCAATTTTTCGCCTTTGCTCCGAACCGAAGCGGTGCTGCTCGTCTATCATCACTAGCGGGGAGGGCGGTAAATCGCGATATAATAGCACGTGAGTGCCGATAATGAGATTAAAATCGTTCAAATTTGAATTATCGCCGTTTGGTTTAAAATTTAAATCTCCATTCTCGATTTTCCCGCCCTTTCGCACGAGCGCGACGCGCATATATGGGGGCAGGAGGAGCTTGGCTTGCTCGTAGATTTGCTCGGCTAGAATGCTAGTCGGCGCCATCAAAATCGCCACTCTAGGATAAATCATCGCCGCCGCGCCAAGCATCACGAGAGTCTTGCCGCTGCCCACGTCGCCCATTACGACGCGCCTAGACGCCACTTCGCTAGCAAGGTCTGCGCGGATATCTGCAAGCGCGGCTATTTGGTCGCCCGTGGGCTTAAACGGCAGCTCGGCAAACCACCCTTCAAGGTCGTTTGCGGTGATTTTTTCAGCGGGGAAGTTGATTTTTTTGGCGGAGAGTTTTTTGATGTAATTATAGATTTCGACGAATTTCAAGACGCGCAGGATTTTCGCCCCCTCGCCGCCTAAATTTTCAGCGTCCAAACTCGCATCGCCGAGCGCTCGCGCGATATTCAAATTTGAAATCATGCTCGCGGCTCTTTCGTCGCCCGCGTGGAGGGCTAGCAAGATCCCCGCTTCTTCATCCGTCAGCCCCTCGGCTCTAAGCGCGTCAAGGCTTAAATATTTTGCGCTCAAAGCTCGCACGCGCGGGTCTTTTAGCGCGGTCTTGTAATGCGGAACGAGCCCTAAAAATTCTTTTATGATTTTTGGGTTGGTAAATTGCCATCCGCCTGCGTAAAAACTTGCTTTGCCATGGATTAGCAAGGTTTTGCCGTTTCCAAACGCTCCTTTGTGCCAGGCTCTAGCGTTGAAAATACTCACGCTCACGGGGCATTCCCACGTATCGCACCACGCGCTCACAAGCAAAACGCGACCGAAGCGTTGGGCGCGCGTGGTGATACGCACGCTACATTCGCCCTCACGCGGGCTCGCGGCCTCGCTAAGGTCTTCAAAACCGCGCGGGAGCACGAGCGCGAGGTCTAGCAGGCTAGAAACGCCCAGAGCGCGCAAGTCCTCCGCGTCGGCCGGAGAGATTTTCATTTGCCTTCTTGCTCGCCGCCGTAAATCGTGGCGAAAGTGAGATCGCAAATCTCGGAATGTGCGGCGATAAAGTCGTTTAGACGCTTAAGTTCAAGATTTTTGATTTTTTCTAGATTTCGCTCGAACTCGCCCTCTTTAAATCCCGCGTAAAACTCGCTTTGCGCGATGTCTAGGCGCTTAAAGAGCGTTTCTTTGCTAAGCGGCTCGCTTCCTAGTAAAAAATCCCTCGCGCCTTTGAGCTCGTCTGGGCTAACACCATTTTTTACGAACTTCGCGAACTCTTCACGCACGATTTTTATCGCCTCGTCTTTGCTCTCGTTTTTGGTTTGCAAATACCCGCAAAGCGCGGTGTGACTGAGCTCTAAGACGTTTCTAGCGTACGCGCCATACGCGAGCCCGCGTTTAACTCTGATTTCTTCCATGAGGCGCGAGCCAAACCCGCTACTGCCAAGCACGAAAGTAGCGACGTTTGCGAGCCACCTATCTTCTTTTGCGACGTTGTAAGGCGCGCCGAAATACACGTAGGCTTGATCGCTCTCGCGCTTAGTAAACGAGGTTTGTTTCAAATTTGAAACGCTCACGCTTGGTAATTCGCGCGCCGCACCGACCGGCAAACTCGCTAAAAGTGCGCTAAAATCAATCTCGCTCGCCTCCACGTCGCCTCCAAGGACGATAAACAAATTTGAAAGATCCAAAAAGCGGTTTTTGAAATCTTCAAGCTCTTCAAGGCTTGCTTTCTCCACGCTTTTCTCGTCTCCGATAGAGGCGTAGGCGAGATTTGAGCCCGCATACAAAAGCGAGTTTAATTCGCGCTTGGCAAGGTAGTCAAAATCGCTTTTTTTAGCGGCGATTAGACCTTGGGTTTTAGTTTTTAACTTTTCGAGCGTTTCTTTGGTAAAGTTTGGCTCTGCGAGCACGTCGGCGAGAGATTTTAGAGCAAATTCCAAGTGCTCTTTTAGGCAGTTTATCTCGGCCACAAAAGTCTCAAATCCGCAGCTAAAATCAAGCTCGATCGCGCGAGTTTCTAGAGCTTTGTTAAACTCCGCGCTACCAAGAGAGCGCGTGCCCTCGCCAAGGAGCATAGCAAGCATCTTGGCGCGCCCCTTACTCTCCTCCATCGCCACGCCCGCCGCGCGAAAAACAAGCCTCAAACGAACTATAGGCAAAGTTTTGTCTTGCATAGAAATAACGGGAATTTTTACGTTTTTTACGCTTATCGTTTTCAAATTTGACTCCTAAATCGCCGCGTCGAGGTAATAATCGATTTGGTCTTTTTTGAGTATTCGGATGAGGTTCGTGCTGCCCACCGCGCCCGCAGGATGGCCCGCCGTGAGCACATAAGTGCCGCTCTCGCTTATTTTGCCACCCTTCACGAGACCTTCGACCGCGCTAGCAATGAGGATATTTAGGCGAGATTTCGGCAGCGCGAGGCAAGGTTCGACGCCCCAGACGATAGTAAGCGCTCTAGCTGTAGTCTCGTCGTGCGTGACTGCTAGCACGGGCATATTCGGGCGATTGCGAGCCATTTTTTGCGCGCTCGCGCCCGAGCTCGTGATAGAAATAATCGCGTCGGCCTCAAGGCGAACCGCCAAATGCGCGGTAGAACTCGCGACCATATCGGTTTCGTCGGCGAAATCAAACTCGTCGAATTTGCCGTAAGGGTAGATTTTTTCACTCTCGGCGATAGTTTTGCTCATCGCTCTAACCACGGCCGCTGGATTGATGCCCACCGCGCTTTCCTCGCTTAGCATCACTGCATCGGTACCATCAAGCACGGCGTTTGCCACGTCGCTGATTTCGGCGCGGGTCGCGGTTTCGTTTTTGGCCATGGAGAGCATCATTTGAGTGGCGGTAATGACCGGTTTACTAGCCTCGTTAGCCTTAGAAATAAGCGATTTTTGGATAGAAGGAACCTTGTAAAAGGGCACCTCAATGCCTAGGTCTCCGCGCGCGACCATAATTCCGTCGCTTGCGGCAATGATAGCGTCCGCGTTTTCGACCGCCTCAAACTTCTCGATTTTAGCAAAAACCTTAGCGCGCGAGTTCAAATTTGAAAGTATTTTTTTGGCGTTCATTACGTCTTCGGCGCTTTGAACAAAACTCACCGCCACAAAATCCACGCCGTGCGCCGCGCCCCATTCGAGATCGGCGCGATCTTTTGGCGTGATGACGTCGATATTTAGCTTGGTATTTGGGAAATTTACGCCTTTATTTGAATTGAGAACGCCGTCGTTTTCGATTTCGGTGACGATTTTTTCGCCCACTTCGACCACGCGCGCCCTTATCGTGCCGTCGTAGAGATAAATGTATTCACCTTTTTTGATGAGGGAGTGGATTTCCGGGTGATTTATGCTTAGTTCATATTGTCCTTCGCCCGTTTTGCGTCCGATGATTTCGCCTTTTAGCACGCTTAGGCGGTCGCCCGCTTTTAGCTCGAACGGCGCTTCGAGCGTTCCCACGCGGATTTTTGGGCCGCAGATGTCTTGCAATACGCCTAGCCTCACGCCTAGTTTTGCT
>ONQI01000093.1 GCA_900319915.1 uncultured Campylobacter sp. | reverse complement strand
CGGCGCGCTTAAAAGTCTAAGCGAGGGTAGCGACAGACTAAACGAGCTTTCTGTGGCAATGAACAACGCCGCCCTTGGTAGCGACGCTCGCAATGCCCTAATGAGCGAAGCAAACGCGCTCGTGGGCTCTATGCAAGATAGCGTGGCGAACGCGACTTTCGGCGACCAAAATGTGTTTGGCGGGCTTACTAATTTCACGACGGGGCTCGGTTCTACTACGAGTATCACGCTTAACGCGCCGAATTTTTCAAATTTAGACGTAACCGACCAAAATTCGATTAGCTCGTTTGCCGATAGCGTCAATTCACTTCGCACAACCATCGGAAGCACGCAAAATGGGCTTCTGAGCGACATCAATGCAAGCGTTCAGTCTGAGGCTTCCACACTTTCGAGCGCTAGCGAGATGAGCGAAAGCGACATCGCCGAGCAAGTTAGCAATTTTGCTAAAGCCAACGAGCAAACCAATGCGGCGATTTTGAGCGGCGCGCACAACAATCAAATCTTACAAAACCAAATAGCCGCGCTTCTAGCCTAAGTTAAGCGGCGTCCGAGCGGATTTCAAATTTGAATCCGCTCCGCTTTCGTTTAATCATTCAAATTTGAATTATTCTTTATTAAAAATAGCTTTATTCTTAGGATTTGACATAAATTTTTGTTTGGATTGTTCGGTCTTAGAAAGCGCTTCTTTTTCGTCATAAGTGCTAAAATTCACGCACATGACGCTTTGATCGACGATGATTTGAAATATCGCGCTAAGCGGTATTTGGACGAAACTAGCAAAATCTTGCGCCCCAAATCCCGCTTCAAAACTTAGCGTCTCGCGGCTAAGACTCGCGCTTTCTAGCGTATAGCCGCCTAGCGAAAATAGCACGGTGCTTGATTTTGGCGCGACTTCGCTCGGGAGCTCCGGGTCAAATTTGACTCGCGCTAGGTTCGCGACAACCGAAAAATCTGCGCCTTTTTTTAGCGCAAAATCTAAACATTCATAAATGTGTTTTTGCATGAGGGTCGCAAAATCGCTCTGTGCTAAAATCCCGGGCATTGTCTCCTCCTTTGCGCCTAAAGCGTGATAAATTCATTTACGAGGCGTTTCACCTCGCTAAGCCCGATTTGCCAAAATTCCTCGCTTTCGATGTCGAAGCCAAACTTCGCCACCATCTCGCGCGGACTTTTTGAGCCACCACTTGCCAAGAATTCGGTGTAAATCTCCACAAAATTTTCGCACTCGCCACTTTTGTAAAGCCCGTAAAGCGCGAGCACGAGGAGCTGCGCATATGCGTAGGCGTAGCAATAAAACGGCGTGTGAATAAAATGTGGAATATAGCTCCACCAAAGCGTGTAATAATCGTTTAGTGTAAGCGCGTCGCCAAACATTTTTTGCGATTCTTTCATCCAAATTTGATTTAGCTCGTCCGTTGAAAGCTCGCCCTCTCGCGCGTGCACGGCGCGCTCGAAAGTCGTAAAGCCGATTTGGCGATAAAGTGTGGCGAAAATATCCTCGATTTTAGCAGCTAGTATCGCGCGTTTTTCCTCGGGGTTTGTCGCGGCGTTTTTGAGTTGCTCGAAGACGAGCATTTCGCAGAACACCGAAGCGGTCTCGGCCGTGGTGAGCGGAGTTTGGGAGTTCAAAAATCCCGCGCGGTAAGCGAGGAATTGATGAATCGCATGTCCAAACTCGTGCGCAAGTGTATAAACGTCGCGACGGCGCCCTGTAAAATTGAGTAGCACAAACGGGTGCACGTCGCTTACGGCCGAGTGCGAAAAGGCGCCGCTTTCCTTGCCTTCGGCGGGCAGCGGATCGCACCAGCCGTGCTCTAACCCGTGTTTAGCTATGCGCTCGAACTCCGGGTTAAACGCCCCAAAGGCTTCTAGCGTGATTTTTTTGGCAGTTTCAAATTCGAACTCGCCCTCGAAGCCAAGCGGCGCGTATCTGTCGTAATCGTAGAGCCGCTCAAAGCCTAAAATTTCGCGTTTTCGACGGTAGAATCTGTGCGGCAAATCAAAACTTGCCTCGCACGCACAGACGAGCGCGTCTACGCTTTTTTTAGAGATTTGATTATCTAGATGGCGAAAGTCTTCGGGGTTTTCAAATTTGCGTAGTTCACAGTCGTTTTTGAGATCGGCGCGAATAATATTGTAAATAAAAGTGAGTAAATGCGCGTTTTTTTCTAGTCCCGAGCTGAGGGCGAGAGCCGCGTCTTTGCGGGCTTCGCGGTCGCTATCGGAGAGTTTTGCGAGCAGTTCTTCCTCGCTCAAAAGTTCGCCGCGATATTCAAATTTGAATCTCGCCAAAGTCTCGTCAAATAGCCTAGAAAACGCTTCCGCACCGGTGTTTGAGCTAAGGAGCAAAACGCGCTCTTCGGGTAGAGTGAGCTTGTGTTTGTGCTCTTTTGCGACAAGAGAAAGGTAATATTCAAATTTGGGCGACGCGGTCATAAACTCGCGCTGTTTTTCATCGTCAAGCCCGCCAAACTCAATCATGAAAAACAGTAGATTTTCGCTTAGGCGCGAGCAAGTTTTTTCATATTTTGCCAGCAACGCGCCGCGAGCGGTATTTTGCGCGAAATTGAGATAAGCCCAAGTCTCGACTTTGGCGATTTTTTGGCTTAAATTCTCATATTTTTGCATAGCGAAGGAAAAATCAGCGGGGTCTAAATTTGAAAGTTTGTTTTCAAAACTAGCCTTAAAATCCGAGCAATCCTTGCCAAGAGTGGCGCAAAATGCGTCGCACTCAGCCTCGCTCGCAAAAAATTCGCGCAAATCCCAGTTCATTTTATTTTGCTTTTTGGGATGAAATCGCTGTAAAGAGCACGTCTGTGGAACTATTTAGCGCGGTTTCTACGGAGTCTTGCACGACGCCGATAATAAAGCCGATAGCGATGACTTGCATGGCGATGTCGTTGCTGATGCCAAAAAGCGAGCAAGCAAGGGGAATAAGCATAAGCGAGCCGCCCGCTACGCCGCTAGAACCGCACGCGCCGATGGCTGCGACGACGCTAAGAAGCAACGCGGTGCCGAAATCGACCTCTATGCCAAGGGTATTTACGGCGCTAAGGGCGAGTACCGCGATGGTTACGGCCGCGCCCGCCATGTTGATAGTCGCGCCCAGAGGAATCGAGATGGAATAGAGATTTTCATCCAAATTTAATTTGCGACAAAGGTTAAGATTTACGGGGATATTCGCCGCGCTAGAGCGTGTGAAAAACGCCGTTACCGCGCTCTCTCTAAGGCAAGTCATAATGAGCGGATAAGGGTTTTTGCGAGTGATTGCGAAAACGATTGCGGCGTTGATGACAAAGGCCACAAAAAGCATCGTTCCCACAAGCACTACAAGCAACTTAGCATAGCCCGCAAGCACGCTAAATCCGGTCTCCGCGACACTCACTGTTACTAGACCGAAAATACCAAAAGGCGCTAGACGGATAATAAATTTAACAATTTTTGTAATACCCGCGCTCACGTCGCGAAATAGATCTTTGGTAGTCGGACCGCAGAGACGAAGCGCGATACCGCCGCCTATAGCCCAAGTAAGAATGCCGATATAATTGCCCGTTGAGAGCGCATGCACGGGATTATCGACCATCTTGAAGATTAAATCTTTGAGCACAACGACGATATTTTGAGGTACGGCGTTTGTGGCTTGCTCGATATTTTGAAGGCTAAGGGTAGTGGGAAACATAAAACTTGCGCTAACGGCTGAAAGCGAAGCTAAAAGCGTGCCCACGGCGTAGAGAGCGATGACCTTTTTGAGTCCTTCGCCGCCGCCAAAGTCTTTGAGAACGATGGATGATGCGACGAGCACGAAGACAAGTATAGGTGCTATGGCTTTGAGCGCACCTACAAAGAGATTGCCAAGACCGCCCGCAAAACCTATCAAAGAGGCGTTTCCGCTTCCATTTAACGCCCAACCCGCGAGCGCGCCAAGAATAATACCGATAAGAATTTGAACGATGAGATTGCCGTCGGTGTAGCGTTTGGCAAGTCTTTGAAATGCGTTCATTTTTTACCTTTCAAATTTGAAATAGATTTGCGCATTATATTGAAAAAGTCGTTAAATAAAGATAAAAACGAACGTTAATATTATTTTTATCAAAAATGCGCTAAAATCAGAGCCAAAATTTTTGCAAGGAAACGAAAAAATGTATCTTTTTACCAGCGAAGTAGTTAGCCCGGGTCACCCCGATAAATGCGCGGACATCATCGCCGACACCATAGTCGACGCGATTTTGAGCCAAGATCCAAACGGCAGGGTCGCAAGCGAGGTTTTTGTCGCGGGCAGACATATCGTCATTGGTGGCGAGGTCAATGCGAAAGTGAACTTTACACACGACGAATATCGTCATATGGTAAAAGACGCGCTACGCAAAATCGGCTACAAGGATGATTCACACTTCACTCGCGAGCAGTGCTTGCACCCTGACGACGTCGAGGTTGACGTTTTCCTCAATCAACAAAGCCCCGATATTAACCAAGGCGTAGATCAAGCTAGCGGCGAAATCGGTGCGGGAGATCAAGGTATTATGTTCGGTTTTGCTTCGAGCGAAACTGAAAACTTCATGCCGGCGGCTATCACCTACGCGCGCATGCTCTGCGACAAAGTCTACAACTACGCGCTCGCAAACCCCGACAAATTCGGCGTCGATATCAAAACCCAAGTCACGGTAGATTACGGCACGAAGGATAATTTCGAATCTTGCCGTCCGCAAAGTATCCATACCATCGTCGTTAGTGCGCCTAGCGTCGAAAGTCTAGACATTGGCGAAGTTCGTAAGATCGTTCGTGGTCTTATCGACGACGCGGGACTTCCAAAAGAGCTTTACAATCCGGATAAAACTATCATTTACATAAATCCAACCGGTCGCTACGTCAATCACAGCGCGCTTCACGACAGCGGTCTAACGGGACGCAAACTCATCGTTGATAGCTTCGGCGGATATTCGCCAATCGGCGGCGGCGCGCAAAGTAGCAAAGACTATACCAAAGTCGATAGAAGTGGACTTTACGCGGCGCGTTGGATAGCCAAAAACATAGTCGCGGCGGGACTTGCGAAAAAATGCGTCGTGCAGCTCAGCTACGCTATCGGCGTGGCGAAGCCTGTGAGCGTTTCAGTCGATTGCATGGGCACAAACACACGCATAGACGATGATAAATTATCCGCGTTTGTGCACGAGACTTTCGCGCTTACGCCTCGTTGGATTACCAATAAATTCGGCCTTGATAAACCTAGCAAGGACACTTTCTTCTATGCCGACGTCGCGGCTCGCGGTCAAGTGGGCGTAAGTTCGTATCCATGGGAAAAGCTAGACGCGGTAGAAATCTTCAAAAAACTTTAATCGCGGGCTTACGCTTTTAGGCTATTTTCGGGGAGACTTCGCTTCTGCTTGCAGTTGCGAGTATAGCGAAGCAAAAACTTGCGCGCGTCGATGACCTCTTTGGTCTATCTAGCGCGATTTTTGCTCGCAACCCCGAAACTAGCCTAAAAATCGCTTCGTCATATCCAAACTTTAAACTTCTTTTTTATTTCAAATTTGAATATCCTTTCAAATTTGAAATCACCAAAACGCCTTCCATTCAAATTTCAATTAAGTTTCCCGTGCTATAATCGCGTTTTTATTTTCGCAAAAGAGTATAAATGAACCAAACCAAAACTCCCAAAATGTCGCGCGGCGCCAAGATTTGGCTTGTGATAGTGCTAGCTTTTATGAGTTCGCTTGCGCCGCTTTCTACTGATATGTATTTGCCCGCGCTTTCCGAGGTGCAAAAGACCTTTGAGACGAGTGAATTTTACACTCAGCTCTCGCTTACGTCGTTTTTCGTGGCGTTCGCTTTGGGGCAACTCGTCTATGGTCCGCTCAGCGACGTTTTTGGGCGCAAAAAGCCGCTTTACGCGGGCGTCGCGCTTTTTGTTGTTTCAAGTATCGCTTGCGTGAGCTTTGATAGCGTTTACGCATTTATTGTGTTTAGGTTTTTGCAGGCGCTCGGGGGCTGCTCGGGCGTAGTTATCGCGCGGGCTATCATCAACGACAATTTCAACGTCCAAGAAGGCGCGGGCGTGCTAGCGCTCATGATGGTCGTGGGCTCGGTGGCGCCTATGCTGGCTCCGAGCCTAGGCGGGGCGGTGCTCTCGGCATGGGGTTGGGAACTCATTTTTGGGATACTTTGCGCGCTTGGAATTCTGCTATTTTTGATGATTTTGTTTGGACTTAAAGAGAGCGGTGTGAGAGATTTTTCGCTCGACCTTAGTATCGTGGGTGTGGCGCGAAATTACGTGGAGATTTTGAGCGATCGCCGATACGTGATTTACGTGCTTTCATCGGCGTTTTGTATGGCGGCGATGTTTGCTTATATCGCGGGTTCTAGTTTTGTTTTTACTAGACATTTTGGGCTCAAGCCGGCTGAGTTTGCCGTCGTCTTTGGTCTAAACGCGCTTTCGATGACGATTTTCGCCGCGCTAAACGCTAAACTTGCTCAAGTTTTTTCACCATACAAAATCCTTCAAAACGCCTTTGCCGCGATGATGGTGGGCATAGTGGCTTTAATCGTTTGCGGATGGGCGGATGCGAGTTTCGCGATTTTTGAGACTTGCTTGTTTTTTGCCATCGGCATGAAGGGCTTTATTATTCCAAATGCCGTCGTACTCGCGATGGCTAGGTTTAAGCACAAATCAGGCTCCGCTTCTGCTGTACTGGGTGCTACTCAGTTTGCGCTCGCGGGCGCGGTGAGTTTCGCCGTGGGCGCGCTGGGAGCCAACCATCCATTTTCGCTAGCGGCAGTTATGGGCGCGTGCGTAACGATTGGCTACGCGATTTATCTCATGCTAAATCTTAAAGTAGCGAAACGAAAAATAAAACGTTAATTCAAATTTGAAAGTAGAGCGAGACAATTTCAAATTTGAAAATTATGCTCGCAGTACCGGGTTTCGAGGCGACGAGAGTTTCAAGCGTAAAGACGGGCTTTGCTCGCTCGCGCAATCAAATGTCGTCAAATTTGAATATTCAAATTTGAAACCAAAGCAAGCCTAGTTGCCTTCGATATAGTTTTTAAGCTTGCGACCAACTTTTGGATGTTTGAGTTTTTTGATCGCCGAGCTTTCGATTTGACGGACGCGCTCTCTGGTGACGTTTAATTCTTTGCCGATTTCTTCTAGCGTGCGGTCGCTTTCGTCGTCCATAAGTCCGAAGCGCATTTTTATGACGGCTCTTTCGCGTTCGTTGAGTTGCGAGAGCACATCGTCGATTTGCTCTTTGAGATCGGATTTAAGGATTTGTTCCATCGGAGTGAGCGAGGATTTATCTTCGACAAAATCGCCGTATTTGCCGTCTTCTTCGCTTCCGATAGGCGCTTCGAGGCTGATTGGCTCTTTGGTGATTTTAATAACTTG
>ONQI01000087.1 GCA_900319915.1 uncultured Campylobacter sp. | reverse complement strand
GCAAGAAATCCCCCAAAGAGAGACTCGCGGCTTGCCACGCGCCAAGGAGCACGAAACTCACGCCAAGCCCCGCAAGTCCGCCCCACAAATAATCCCCCACCCTAAAAGCTAGGGCGCGGGGCGCGGGGACTTTATCGACTTTTAGCATAGATAAAAGTCCTTATCCGGCATTTTGCCGCCAAGCAAACGCGGATTTAAATCGAGCACGATTTCATAAAATTTAGCTAGTTCTTCGCGGATTTGGCTAGGTTTCATCACGACGAGATTTGCTTTGCTTATGCTCATAGCGATAGCTTTTGCGGGCGCGGGGAGGTAGTTTGAGCCGATTTCGCCCGCACTTTCAGGGTTTTTTTTCATCCATTCGAGCGCGTTTTTGAGGTCGTTGTTAAACGTTTCAAATTTGGCTTCGTTGGCGCGATAAAAATCAACGTCAGCGATAATTCCGGCTTGCGGGATAAAAGGTTTCAAACCAAACGCCTCGCCCCAAAGAGCGAGCATATCGACCTCGGCGCGCTCCACCGCCACGCCTATTTTTTTGCCTTTTAGCAAGCACGCGCTAGTGAGAGGCTCGAGCAAAATCGCCGCGTCGAAATCCATCGAAAGAAAGCTCGCCATAGTCTCGGGCGGAGTCGCCGTGTAGGTGATATCCACGCGCGAAATATCCAAGCCCAGCTTTTTAAATAGCGCGCGGAGCACGATGTCGGGCAAGTCGTTTTTAAAAGGCATCACGAGTTTTTTGCCGTATAGGTCTTCGAGGCGAGCAAGCGGAGCTTTGGTTACAAGAGCGTTTAGACCGCTAGTGAGGATATTTACCAGTCCCACGTTCGCGCCTTGATTGCGAAGATTTACGCCCACGTTTGAGGGGCTCATCATCACCTTAAACTCCCCGCTCGCCACGCCGGCGCGGAGTTGGTCGGGGTTGCGCCAGATTTTTAGGCTGACGTCCGCTTCTTTGCCAAGCTCGCCCATGAGCGCGGCCGTGCCGATAGTCACGCTAGGCAAAGCCGGCGCGCCGTAAATCGTGAACGCGTCTTTGGCAAAAAGCGGGCTTGCAAAAGTCGCCAAACCAAGTGCGGAAGTGGTTTTTAGAAAATTTCGTCTGTTCATAATTATATCCTTATTTAAATTTAAAAACATTCAAATTTGAACGAGATTGCCGCGCCGCAAAGCGGCTCGCAATGACGTGTAGTTCAAATTTGAAACTAATTCAAATTTGAACTAAAATAACTCGCGCGGCAAAGGATTTTGCGATGATTTTTGCGTCCGCGAGCGTGGTTTGCGCGTGGATAGAACAAAAAGTTCATCGAGCGCAAGGAGACGCGAGGCGGGCGTAAAAAGCGCGCAAAAGAGGGGCCGCCTAATAAGCGTAGTTAAAGCTTAGCCAAAACATTCTCCCCGGCGCGTAAACCACGTTTGTAGGCGCGAGGGCTTCGATGTGATCGGCGCTGATAAACTCGGCGTATGTTTTGTCAAACACGTTGTTTACGCCAAATTTGACGCCGAATTTGTTGCGAAACTCGACCCCGGCATACAAATCAAAGGTCGCAAAGCCCTTCGCGGCCTCCTCGCGATCGATACCAAGGCCGGTTTCCGTGCTAAAATCGCCCTTGCTCTGGCTCGAAACCGCCCTCATAGCCGCGCCCGCGTTCCACGAGCCTAGGCTGAAATAATCCTTGTAATCAAGGCTCAAATCAAACTCGAACGGGCGCATTTGATAAAGATAGCGTCCGTCGGTGTCGTTGCGACCGTAAGTGGCGTAAAGTTTGGCGCTCGTACCCCAGTTTTTGGCGAAGTTATACTTGGCGTAGAGTTTGGCAAGCGCGATTTTGGCGTCCACGTTGCGGGCGATGATTGCTCCGTCTTTTGCCGCTACGCCGCTTTGTCCGCGAGCGCGGTCGAAAACGATGAGATTTTTGACCTCGTCATACATCAAAGTCCCGCCAAAGTCAAATCCCGCGCCAAGAAGAGAGTTCATATAGCCTTTATAAGAGCCGTTTCTAGCGTCCATTTCAAATTTGAAATAGTTGTGCGCTTCGTTTGCTAGATACGGGTTGCCGATGACGCCTTGTTTTGCCATGGCGGCGTTTTGAGCGACGAGGCGGCGTTGCATAGTATTGTAGACAAGCCCGCCGCTTAGGGCGTTGAACCTCTCGAAATTGCTACCGACGCGCTCGACGTGAGCTACGCTGGTTTTGTAGGTTTGAAGCTCGTTTGGCTTAAACTCGTGCATGAGCTCGGCGCTAAAAGCCTCGGTATCGACGTTATCTTCGTAATTTCCGCCATAATAATAATTCCAAAGTTGTATCGCGCTAGGGAATTTGACTTGCGGGTTTTGCGGGTTGTCGAGCAGTTCGTTCGCTTTTTTCATACGGGCGTCGTTATATTCGTAAGTAAAGCCGAGCGAGATTTTGTTCATCTCGTTGATTTCATAACTAAGCGTGTCGAAAATGCGGTAGCGATTGATATTTACGTCCGGGAAGCGATAAGCGTTTAGGATGTCTTTTTGCGCCGTGTGTTTATAACGCTCGCCCATTTGCTCGTCGCGCTCGTAACTTACGCCGATGAGATTGTGAAAGGATTTGGCGAAATCGCGATCATATTTGAGCGAAAAATCATACACGTTGCGCTCTAACTTAATGCGAGCCATTTGGTCGGCATTTTGAACGTCGCGAATTTGGTAGTTATTGACTTTGCGGTCTAGTTTACGGTAAGTAAAGTTGAAATTTACGGTGTTTGAGAGGTCTTCCTCGCCGCCCCTAGCGTCAAATTTGAATACGTGGCGCTCGGTGGAGACGGGGTCCATCAAGTATTCGGGCTGTTTATCGTCCTTGATCTCGTCGTGCAGATACGTGAGGCGGTATTCGCTAAACGCGTTTGGCTTCCAGCCTAGCACCGCGCTTTGTCCCCAGCGCTTATAGCCCCAGTCCACGTGATTGCCGTCGCCGTCTTTGTAATCGTTAGCCTTGGTATAGTTCGTATTTACCATACCGTAGAAATGATCGCTCATAAATCCCGCCGTGAGCGAATCGTAGAAGTTTGGTCCGTAAAAGCCGCTAGTAAGCTTGAGCGGGCTCATCGCCGAGTTTATTTTATCAGTTACCGAATAATAGTCGCGCTCGGCTCGGTCGAATTGGTTTTCGACGTGGTAACCTTGGGCGATATCTGGCGTGATAAGACGAGGTGGGTTGCCCGATTTGAGGGGCTTAAACTGGTCGGGATCCGCAAGCTGCTCGGCATATAACGCCGCGCAAACGGCGATAGAGCCGAGGAAGACGTGTTTCATTAATTCTCCTTGATTATGGTAATTTGTATCAAAATCAGAATTATACCGCAAAAATGTTTTTTAAATTTAAACAAAAATTAAATAATTGATAAACGAGAGTGATTTTCAAAATTAAAATGCCAAAAACGGATTTCAAAATTTGAAAGAGAAAATATAATTCAAATTTGAATTAGTTCAAATTTGATATAATAACGAAAAATGGAAGAATTATGAAAAAGAAAATGACCCTTTTCGGGTTGGCCGCGCCGATTTTTCTCGATATGCTACTGCGCACGCTTACCCTTGTCATCAATACCTACATGGTCTCGCAAGCAAGCGTCTATCTAGTCGGCGCGATGGCGGCGGGCAACCAAATATTTAACCTTTTTATCACGATTTTTAACTTTTTGGGGCTTGGTTGCAGCATCGTGGTCGCACAAAGCCTCGGCGCCAAAAATATGAACCTCGCGTTGCGCGCCATTCACATTAGTTTATCCTTCAACGCGTTTTTGGGGCTTGCGGCGACCGCTCTGATATTTTTCTTCACGCGCTCCGCTCTCGCGTTGCTAAACGTCCCGGAAAGCGTCATGGAAGACAGCTACGCATATCTTCACTATATGAGCCTCGCGCTCTTTATCGGCGGACTCGCAGTCGTCGTGGCGGCCATCATTCGCGTGCGTAATCTAGCAAGCACAATCGCCATGGTCAGCGCCGTAGTTAATATCATAGTCATCGCGGGCAACGCCTATGCGCTAGGACTTCTAGGCGGGCAAAACTATGGTCTAAAAGGCGTGGCGATAAGCTCTATCGTCGCCCAAAGCGTGGGGCTCGCGATGATGATATGGGTCATGATAGCCAAAGCAAATATTCACGTGCACGTAGGGCTATTTTTCAAATTTACATGGGAAATCCTAGGCAAAATCCTAAAAGTCGGGCTACCGAGCGCCGGCGAAAACCTGCTGTGGCTGGGGCAGTATATGGTCGCGTTTTCGTTTGTGGCGATGCTGGGCGCGGCGAGTCTTGCCGTGCAAGCGATTTATTTTCAAATTTCTATGTTCATCTTCCTTGCAAGCTCGTCCATAGCGATGGCAAACGAGGTCATCGTCGGGCACTTAGTGGGCGCCTCGCGCTTCAACGAGGCGTTTGCTAGGACGCTAAAAAGCCTCAAAATCGGTATCGGTATCACTTGGTTTGTGTTGGCGGTATTCTTTTTGACGCGCGAGCAAATCATGACCGCGCTAAACCTCACGGAGGATATCAAAGCCATCATGCGCCCTCTTTTTACGCTCTCTCTCGTGTTAGAAAGCGGGCGCGGATTTAACATCATCATGGTAAGCGCCCTCAGGGCTGCGGGAGACGCGAGATTTCCATTCATCGCGGGCGCCGTTTTTATGTGGTGCGTGAGCCTACCTGTGGGCTATTTCCTCGGTATAGTCATGGGATACGGCATAGTTGGTGTTTGGGCGGGGTTTTGCTGCGACGAATGGCTGCGCGGCATAGCCAACACGTGGCGATGGTATAGCGGTAAATGGAAGAGCAAAAAGCTGGTATGATATTCAAATTTGAATTGCCAAACTCGGGCGAGAATATCGAGGTAGAGGCGGTGCGAAAACGCGTGAAATATCTGAGACTGCGCGTGTTAGCCGGGGGCGAGACAAGGCTCTCCGTGCCGTGGCATACGAGCTTGGCGCAGGCTCGCGAGTTTGCGCTCAAAAACGCCGCGTGGCTAGAAGCGACTCTGGATAAAGTCCGCTCCCGCGCCGCTAGTTCAAATTTGAATACCGCACGATATTTGGGGGTAGAATTCGAGCTTGTCATAAATCCAAATTTGAAAGAAATCAAGATTGAGGAAATTTCAAATTTGAATTGTGACGGCGCTCTCCCAAAGATTTTCACACCCTCAAGGGAAGATTTGCGGGCATTTTTGGACGAGCGAGCGCGAAAGACGCTAAACGCGTATTTAGAGGAGCTCGCCCCACTCGTGCCGCGCGAAGTTAGACGCGTGAGTTTCAAGCGTATGAAGACGCGCTGGGGCAGTTGCAATACCAAAAAAGCCTATATTAATCTCAATTTAAATCTCATCGCCAAACCGCCCGCGTTCGCCCGCTACGTCGTGCTCCACGAACTCGCGCACCTACTCTACCCACATCACCAAAAGAGCTTTTACGATTTTATTGCCGCACATATGCCAAACTACCGCGAAATAATAAAACTCGGCAGAATATAATTCAAATTTGAATTAAGACTACAATAATTTCAGAGATTTTCAAACAAATAAATTCAGTCCGCGTAGTCGGACAGTTCCGCGAAGCGCGGGGTCAAGGGGCGGTGAGCCCATTGTCGCAAACACGGGCTTTGCTCGTGCCGAAGTCAAAAATAATATAAATAAAAAAGGCGACCCGAGACCGGAGTCCCGAGCCGCCCGAAAAGGAGGTAATTAATCGAGATTAGTCTTCGATTTTACCGGTAGCCATGCGTTTTTTGTAAATGTCGCGCATGATACGGATATCGTTCTTGACCTCGAATACGCCGTGCCAGTGAGCATAGTCAGGCGCACCCATCAAAGCACCCATTCTCATGCGGCGACCTTCGTGGTGCCATGAGTAGTAGTATGCTTTTTGGAACTCGTCTTCCCATTCGTCTTTCTTGAGGAGACCTTTTGCTTTAAGATCTTTTAGCATTTTGTTAGCTTCGTCGTTGTAAACGT
>ONQI01000046.1 GCA_900319915.1 uncultured Campylobacter sp. | reverse complement strand
GCACGGTCGAGATGATAGCGCACGCGCTCACGGGTCGCGTGAAATACCGCCCGCCGCGTTTTAGCGCCAAGTGGGTGGACGGCGAGCGGGCGTATAATCTGGCTCGAGCGGGAGTCAAATTTGAAATGAAAGAGTGCGAAATGGAGGTTTTTTATGCAAAAATTGCACACTACGCGCATCCGTTTCTCACGGTCGAGTTGGCCGTGAGCGAGGGAGCTTACGTGAGGTCGTGGGCTCAGCTTTTCGCAAGCCGTTTACACGTGAGCGCGACACTGAGCGCGCTAGAGAGACTTAGCGAGGGCGAGTTCAAATTTGAAAATGAAAAGGCGCTCGATCCGCTAGAATATTTAAATTTGAAAATCAATAAATATCTAGCCGACCCCGAAAATATCGCGCTTGGACGCAAACTTAGCGCGAGCGATTTCGAGACGAGCGAAGACGGAGTTTATCTTGTGAAGGGCGATAGCTTTTTTAGCGTCGTCGAAATCGCGCAAGGCACGGTAAATTATAGACTAAACAGGATAGAAAATGCTAATACTCACTAGAAAAGACGGCGAAAGCATCAAAATCGGCGAAAACATCGAAATCAAAATAATGCAGTCTTCCAAAAACAGCGTCAAAATCGGCATCGAAGCCCCGCGCGACGTGCTCGTGCTGCGTAGCGAATTGCTCGATGAAATCACGCAAACGAACGAACGCGCAAACCAAAAAGAAGACTCGCTTTTGACGCGCTTATTTAAGGGCTTTGGGCGATGAAAGCGCACGCTAAAATCAACGCCTTCCTCAAAATCGTCGGCGCGCGTGGCGAATATCACGAGCTAAACTCGCGCTTTATTTTGATTGATGATTTGTGGGACGAGATTGATTTTGTGGAGCGTGACGTCGCGCAAACCAATAAATTTGTGCTCGCGCCTAGCGAGTCGGTCGCTTCAAACGCCAGCGGGGAGCACGAGTGTTCCCGCCCGCAAGGGGCGACTTTATCAACCCGCGAAGTCAAAAATAAATCAAATTTGAAAAGCGACGGTTTTTCAAATTTGATTGTCGGCTGCGAAATCGAAAATAATATCGTAGAAAAAGCATACCGCGCGCTTTCAAATTTTGGCTTCGAGCGCGAACTCGCCGATTTTTTCAAAGACCACCAAGTCCGCCTCGTCAAACATATCCCCTCCGGCGCGGGGCTCGGCGGCGGCAGCAGCGACGCAGCGACGTTTTTGCTCCTTGCCAACGAGCAAATCGGGCTAAATTTGAATATTGACGATTTAACGCGCGTCGCAGGCAATATCGGCGCGGACGTGGCGTTTTTCGTCTCTGGCGCGAAAACGGCGAACGTGAGCGGCATAGGCGAGGTCGTGGAGCCCTTCGACGACGACGTGCCGCCTCTAGAAATCATCACAAGCGAGATTTTTTGCTCCACGCCCGCGGTTTACAAAAAATTCCGCGCCGATTATTTCAAATTTGATTTGCCGCTCGCCGAGGGGCTAATGGCTAAATCTACGCGTGAAATCCTCGCAAACTATGAAAATAAAGCGCTTAACGACTTATTAGCGCCGTGCCTCGCTCTATATTCAAATTTGAAAATCGCGCGGGACGAATTCTTAAGCGGCAGCGGTAGCGCGAAATTTAAGGTGAAATAATGGGAAAAACGCTCGTTCAAAACAAAAAAGCCCACCACGATTTTACGATTTTGGAAACTTACGAAGCCGGAATCGTCCTCAAAGGCAGCGAAATCAAATCCCTTCGTATGGGTCGGGGCAACCTCAAAGACAGCTTCGTGCGCGTTATCAAGGGCGAACTGTGGCTGCTAGGCTCTCATATCAGCTACTTAGAAACCGTCAATTCGCACTTCAAACCCGAGGAAAAAGCTCCTCGCAAACTCCTCATGCACCGTCGCCAAATCGACAAACTCTTGGGCGCGGTGAGCACGGAAGGCATGACCATCGTCGCGCTTTCGCTTTATCTCAACGACAAAAACCGCGTCAAATGCCAAATCGCTCTTGCAAAAGGCAAAAACCTCCACGACAAGCGCGAGACACTCAAACGCAAAGAAGCAGATCTCGAAGCCAGACGCGCGATGAGACAATATTAATTCAAATTTGAAAGGAAAGAAATGAAAAAAATTTTGGGTATTTTTACCTGGCTTTGGCTCGCGGCGTTTGGTATTTTCGCGCTCTTGGGCTGTGGCGGTGAAGAAAAAAGCGACGTCATAGCAGAAAGCGCGTTCGAGCCATACAAAACGGGCGAAGAAATCCGTCTAAAAAGCGTCCTTGGTCAAGAAATCACGCTAGTGCGCTTAGAGCGAGGCTTCGCGCTCAAAGGCAGTGAAGACAAAACGCTAATGTTCGATATGTTTGGCACGTTTTGCGCCCCATGCCAAAAAGAAGCCCCCGCGCTCATGGCCTACCAGCTTAAAAACGCCGACAAATTTATGACAATAGGGCTCGTCTCCTTTGACAAGGCGACAGATGAAGAGGTCGTGGAAAACTTCGTCAAGAAGTTCAACGCCTACTATTTCATCTCCAACTCCAAGGAAAACTCGCGTATCGCGGGTCAAATCCTAGAAGATATCAATTACAAACGTGCGATGGAAATTCCGTTTAAAGTCGTGATAAAGGGTGGCGTCTACCAAATGCTTAGCGACAACCTAAACGAACGCGGCGGCGAGATGGCGAATTATTATCTAGGCGGAGTAACGACGGAAATTATCGGCAAAGATATCGCTAGGATTAACGGCGAATCAAATTTGAATTAACCATTTTACGCTATAATTCAAATTTGAATCAAATTTGGAATAATTTTTGCTTACAAAAATGAAAAAATAAAAGGAAAAATCGTGTTCGCAGGGTTCATGCCAAACAAATCTAGCACATTATATCGCGAAGCCGTCGAAGCTCGCGGTCTACGTCAAAAGCTCATTGCAGGCAACATTGCCAACATCGACACGCCTTAT
>ONQI01000061.1 GCA_900319915.1 uncultured Campylobacter sp. | reverse complement strand
GAAGCCGCGCGGACGATATGGGAGAGCGCGTGGGGCAATTCAAATTTGAAACCTCGAAACGCTACGGCGGGCGCTGTGCTCGTCAAAGGCGGACATTTGTGTGATAATTCAAATTTGAACAATGAAAGTATCGACATACTATTCGACGGGCGCAAATTCTTTGAGTTCAAAGCGGCGGCGGTCGCGACCAAAAACACTCACGGCACGGGCTGCACGCTCTCATCCGCCATCGCTTGCGCGCTCGCGGCGGGGCTGGATACGCGCTCGGCGGTCGCGCACGGCAAGAACTTCGTCACCCGCACTCTTGCATGGAGCGAGCAAATCGGGCATGGCAACGGCGCGATAGACCATTATTTCAATATTCCGAGTATTTTTTGACTTCGCAAACGCGCAAATCTCATTTAAATTTGAACCGCTTTATTCAAATTTGATTTGATTTGCGCTATAATGCCGCAATTTTTTTTAAGGAGTAAGGATATGAAAAAGTTAGTTTTAAGCGTATTTGCGGCGGCTAGCCTAGCGAGCGCGGAGGCTTTAGTCGTAGGCGCGACGCCAATTCCGCACGCGGAAATCTTAGAGCACATCAAACCGGATCTCGCGGCGGCAGGCTTCGAGCTAGAGGTCAAAGTCATCAACGACTACGTGATTCCAAACAAATTTCTAGAAAGTGGCGAGCTAGACGCGAACTTCATGCAACACGTGCCGTATCTTCGCGAGTTTAACGCCAACAACGGCACCCACCTCACTGAAACCGTCGGCGTTCACCTCGAACCGATGGGCGTTTACAGCCACAAAATTAAATCTCTCAAAGAGCTCAAAGACGGTGCGAAAATCGCCATCCCAAACGACCCAACCAACGAAAGTCGCGCGCTTGACTTGCTTGTGGCGCAAGGTCTCATCAAAGTCGATACAAAAATCAAACTTCGCACCCCGCTCGACGTGATCGAAAACCCTAAAAAGCTCGAATTTCTCGAGCTCGACGCGCCGACTTTGCCACGCACTTTGGGCGAAGTGGATGCGGCTGTAATCAACTCCAACTATGCCTTTAACGCCAATCTAAGCCCCGTAAAAGACGCTCTAGCTATCGAGGACGCAAAAGGCAACCCATATACTAACGTCGTCGCGGTCAAAATAGGCAATGAAAACAGTCCGAAAACTAAGGCCCTAAATAAAGCAATCACAAGCGCGAAAGTCAAAGCGTTTATCGAGAAACACTACAACGGAGCGATTGTGCCGGCGTTTTAAGCGACGCGGCTTTTGCACGCTTTTGGCGGATTGTTCGCACTCGCTTCACTGCGGAGGGCGTTCAGCCCGCCTCATTCGCTCGCGCTCCAAAGTCGTCAAAATCAGCACAAAATCTCTTGCCAAGAATTTCTTCTCTAATTCAAATTTGAATCACTTTGTCATCATTACGAGCAAAGCGCGACAATCTAGTCGCCGAACTACTTTCAAATTTGAAATATAATTCAAATTTGAATTATTTCTCTATTTTTGCGCGTTTCGCGCGGGCTTTTTTGATATTTTCTAACACTTTTTTGGAATACGGATTGTTTAGCGCGCGACCGTTATAACAGTTGAGCGCGCGGTAATTAAATCCGTGGCGCGAAATGCAACGCGAAAGCACGTATGCGCCCAGCGCCACGCTCACCTCGGGATCGTAGAGGTCGTTTGGTTCGCGCCCAAGGCGGCGCAAAAGCGGGAGATGGACGGTATTTATTTGCATAAGACCCACGTCAAAAGTGCCGTCCTTGTTGCTATGGATAGCAAGCGGATTTAGGTCGCTCTCAGTCTTAGCCACGCCCCAAAGAAGCTCCGGCGCGATGCCGTAGCGCTTGCCGTATTTAACAAAAAGCGCGTCGTAATCGCGTTCGCTCGCACTCGTCGCGCTCGCCAAAATGAAAACCGACAAAAGCGCGACCAATTCAAATTTGAACTTCAAATTTGAATTACTCCGATTCCAAACCGCCAAAAATCGCGGCGTATTCGGACGAGATTTTAGAAGGCTTGCCACCGCTTAAAAACGCGAGCGTCACCTCCGCGTCAAAGAGTAGTTCTGGCTCGCAGTCGCTCTTTAGCGAGCCGATTTTATAGACGCTTTGGGCGAGTAAGACGCTAGCGCGGGCGAGTTTGAGCGTCCTTGTCCGCACTTCAAGCAAGTCGCCAAGACGAGCCGAAGCTCGAAAATTTGCCACAAGTTTGCTCACCACGAAATATCCCGCGTCGCTAAACTCGGGCGCACCCGAGGCAAAAACCATTTCGCTACGCGCGCGCTCGCAGTATTTGATGTAGTTGGTGTGATAAACTATCCCGCCCGCGTCGGTGTCTTCGTAATAAACCCTAATTTTCATGCGCCCCCCCCTATTTCAAATTTGAATTACGCGCGACAAAACCGCGGTCAAACCCCGCCAAATCCACGTAAAACTCAGTCTCGAAGCCTCGCGCGGCAAGGACCGGGGCGAGGTAGGTTTTTTGGTCGTAGCCCATTTCGCAAAGCAAGTATTTAGCGCCCCTCGCGGCGGCTAGAGCGATGATTTTTTGTAGCAACTCGTCGCCTCGCTCCCCGCCAAAAAGCGCGCTTTCAGGCTCTCGCCTTACCCACTTATCAAGCGGATAATCCCTCGCGATGTAAGGCGGGTTCGAGACGATAATATCAAACTCGCCGCGCACTTCGTTCATCAAATTTGAATGCACAAAATCTACGTTTTTACATTCAAATTTGAACGCGTTTTTTCGCGCCCAGCCCAGCGCGGTCTGGCTGATATCGGTGGCGACGATTTTGGCGCATGGCAGAGCGAGCGAGAGCGAAACGGCGATAATTCCGCTTCCCGTACCGATTTCACAAATCCGCGGGGCTTCAAATTTAGCCGCGACTTCGAGCGTTTTTTCTACCAAAATTTCGGTCTCGTCGCGCGGCACGAGAACGCCCTCGCCTACCGCAAACTCTCGCCCCAAAAACTCGCAAACGCCGGTGATATATTCTAGCGGCTCGCCACCCTCAAAACGCGTCACAAGCGCGAAAAAATCATCCTCGCGCGCTAGCTCATCACGCCCGAGCAAAAAAATTTCTTCGTTATTCAAATTTGAATGGAAGCGCATAAGGGTACGCGCGGCGTTTTCGCCAAGTCCCCTAGCTCTCGCCGCGCGCAAAGCCTCAGAGATTTTCAAGTTCGCTTATCCTCTCGGCTAGCGTCGGATGAGAATGATACACGAAACTATAAAAAGGGTGCGCAAACGGGAAAGCTTTGTTTTGCGAGCCTAGCTTGCGAAGCGCCGAAATCATATCGTCCTTAGATGTCGCACCCGCGCCAAATCTATCCGCGCCAAACTCGTGAGAGCGCGAAAACGCCGAAATTATCGGCTCGAAAATCGCACTCAAAATCGGCGAATAAAGTATGAAAAATACAAGCAAGCTCGCGCCGCTCTCGTTTAGCCCAAGCGCGGCGTAAAAACTCGCCGGCACGTTACCAAGAACGGCAAAAAGCGCGAGCAAAATGAAAAACATGAGCGCGATATTTTTTAGCAAATCGCCATGTTTAAAGTGCCCCAGCTCGTGACCTAGGACGGCTAGGATTTCAGCAGGCGTGAGTTTGGCTAGCAAGGTATCGAAAAGCACGACGCGTTTGGTCGAGCCAAGGCCGCCAAAATACGCGTTTAGGCGGTTGTCGCGTTTGCTAGCATCCATACTAAAAACCCCGCTACTCTTAAAGCCCGCTTTGGCAAGGAGCTCGTTGATTTGACCCGCGAGCGCGGCGTCTTCGAGAGGCGTCATTTTGTTAAAAATAGGAGCGATAAGCGTGGGATAGATGAGATTTATGAGAATTATCACCGCAAAAGCAAGCGCGAACGCCCAGAGCCACCACGCCGCGCCAAGCCATGCAAAAATAAACAAAACGCACGCCACGAACGCGCCGCCAAATACCGCGATAAGCGCGAGAGATTTGAGCGTATCGAGCGCAAAAAGGCGCGGAGTCAAATTTGAAAAGCCAAAACGTTTATTGAGCACGAAACTTTCATATATAGAAAGTGGCAAAGCAAACACGGCGCTAGCGAGCAAAAACGCGACTACGAAAGCCGTACCGCTCAGGGTTTGACTTTCAAATTTGAATAATCCTTGCAACCACGACGCGCCGCCGCAAGACCAAAAAACAAGAAGCACAAAAGAATAAAGCGATGAAAACGCGGAGAATTTTTCCTTAGCGATAGCAACTTTGGCGGCATTGGCGAAATCATCGGGCGAGAGTACCACGGCAGGCTCTTCCGCCTTCTTTGCGACAAAGCGAATTTCAAGTAGGCTCAAAACGAGTTTATAAGCCGTGTAAAGCGCGAAAAAGGTAAGCAAAAGTAGTAGCACGCGCGCCTACTTGATGAAGTTGTCGTAAAAACTGCTGACAAATACGACCAAAATAATAAACGGTATCACGTATTTAATATAAATGAACCAAATATCCACGATTTTGCCGTATTTCTCGCTGCCTACAAGCACTTCTTTTTTGGCTTCGTCGCCAAGCACCCAGCCCACGAAAATCGCGCAAAGTAGCGAAGTAAGCACAAAGAAAATAGTCGCGCTAATCGCGTCGTAAGCATCAAAAATATTTTTGCCGAAAATCGTTACGCCAGCGAGCACGTTTGTAGCGAGCAAGGAAGGCAGGTTGCCAAGTATAAAAATCGCGCCCAAAGTCAGCAAAATCGCCTTTTTCCGCGTCATACCAAATTTCTCTTCGAGCACCGTGATGATAACTTCGTAAATAGGCAAGGACGTCGTAAGCGCGGCTATCATAAGCAAGCTAAAAAACGCCGCCGCGACGAAAGAACCTGCAAACATATGAGAAAACACTATCGGAAGGCTTTTGAAAACTAGGCTCGGACCGCTACCGGGCTCGATACCAAAAGTAAAAAGCGAAGGGAAAATCATAAAGCCCGCGACCACGGCGATGACGGTATTTAACACACCCGTAACCACCGAAGTAGCAACCAAGCCCTCGGTTTTGCGCACGAAACTAGAAAGCGTAATAATCACGCCAAAACCAAGCGAAAGTGCGAAAAACACTTGCCCCAAAACGTCTATGAAAAGTTTGGCGTTGATTTTACCAAAATCAGGTGTCAAATAATAAACCGTACCTTCCCAGGCGCCCTCGAGCGTGAGATTTCGCACCACCATGCCTAGCATTAGCAAAAAAAGTAGCGGCATGAGGTATTTGGCGGCTCTTTCTATACCGGCGACCGCACCGCGCACCAAAATAAAATAATTAATCGCCACAAATATAAGCGTCGTGATCGTAATGGCAAGCGGGGAGTTGTTGATATTTTCTTCGTAAAACGCCGCCGTCGTCTCCGCGCTAACGACAGAACTCAAATTTAGATTGCCCGCGAGAATGTTGTAAATATAGTCAAGCACCCAACCGCCTATAACCATATAATAAGCCATAATACCAAACGCGCCGACAAGCCCGCTGTATCCCACTATTTTCCACGCCGCGCTAATGAGACGACCCCTGTGATCAAAGCCGCTAAAAGCGTCCACTGAATTGATGTGTAAGCGCCTTCCTATCGCATTTTCGACAAGAAGCATAGGAATACCGATAACTATCATCGCGACGACGAACGTCACAACGTAGGCGCCGCCTCCGTTTTGTCCGACAAGATAAGGGAAACGCCACGTCGCGCCAAAGCCGACGGTAGCGCCGGCCACCGCCAACACATAAGTAAGTCTAGAAGTCCAAGTAGGTCTGGTATTCAAATTTGAATCCTTACTGATTTTTGATTTTTTGCGCGAACTCTAGGGTCGCGAAATATTCTTCTTCGAGCAAATTTAGCTCGCCTTTTTTGTCCTCAAGCTCTTCAAAAAGCGTTTGAAGTCCGATTTTTTGGTAAATCGCAGGGTCTGAAAGCGCGGCGTTTAGCTCGGAAATGCGTTGTTCTAAAGCCTCGATTTTATCAGGGTATGTTTCTAAAATTTGATTTTGTTTGTAGCTTAATTTTTGCGCCCCGGTTTTTTGCTTTTGAGCAGTCGGCGCGATTTCTCCGGCAGCATTCAAATTTGAATTGCCCGTTTCAAACTCCGCTTCAAATTTGCCGCTTTCAGCCAGCCTATCCTCGACGTCGAGATACTCGCTGTATTCCATATAAACTTGCTCGATTTTACCGTTTTCATACGCCCAAAGTTTGTTGGTAATCTTGTCGATAAAATAGCGGTCGTGGCTGACTATCAAAATCGCGCCTTTAAAGCTAAGCAAATATTCCTCAAGTATGTTTATCGTGGCGATATCAAGGTCGTTTGTAGGTTCGTCTAGGATAAGGCAATCGTATTCTTTGGTAAAAAGCATTGCCAGAGCGAGGCGGTTTTTCTCTCCGCCGCTTAGCACAGAAACCGGTTTGTCTAGAAATTCCTTTGGAAAAAGAAAATTCTTAAGATATCCATAGACGTGATAATTACGCCCGCCCACGCTAATGTGGTCTCCGCCATTTGGACAGAAGTTTTCTATGAGAGATTTTTCTTCATCTAGTCCCCGACGGTTTTGGTCGAAATACCCTATGCGCACTTCGCCGCGCTCTATTACGCCGGTATCGGGCTCTAACTCTCCTAGCATGATTTTAAGAAGCGTGGATTTGCCGCTACCATTGCGCCCGACGATACCGATACGCTCGCCTTGTAAAACGCGCACGCTAAAGTTTTCAAAAAGCGTCTTACCACCTAAGGTTTTAGAAATATTTTTGCATTCAAAGAGTTGTTTTTTGCGGTTTTGATTGATTCCGCCTTGGTTGAAGCTATGAGTGGCGCGTT
>ONQI01000026.1 GCA_900319915.1 uncultured Campylobacter sp. | reverse complement strand
TGGTGCTAGGACCGCTTTTGGCGCGTTTTGGCGAATGCTCGGTTTCATTGCCGGGAGGTTGCGCTATCGGCGCGCGTCCAATCGATTTACACCTCGCAGCGCTCGAAAAAATGGGCGCAAATATCGAAATCAAGGAAGGCTACGTCGTCGCGACCGCTCCTAGCGGACTAAAAGGCGCGAACATCATATTTGACAAAATCACCGTCACTGGCACCGAAAATATCGTCATGGCCGCAGCCCTTGCGCACGGCAAGACAAAAATCCTAAACGCCGCCAAAGAGCCCGAAGTCGTGCAAATCTGCGAAATCCTAGCCGAGGCCGGCGTGAAAATAAGCGGCATAGGCACGAGCGAAATCGAGATAGAAGGCACGGGGGGCGAACTAATCACCCTGCCCCCTATTCGCGTGATTCCCGATCGCATCGAAGCGGGTACTTATTTGTGCGCGGGCGCGATCACGGCTAGCGTCATCACCGTTCGAGGCGCGAACCCCGCTCACCTCGCCGCCGTGCTAGAAAAACTAGGCGACATGGGTGTAAATTTCGAGATAGACGCGGGCGCGATAAAGATTTTACCGCCAAAAACGCTAAATCCATTTAAAATCATTACTACCGAGTTTCCGGGCTTCCCTACCGACATGCAAGCTCAGTTTATGGCGCTAGCTTGCGTCGCGGACGGGGTCAGCACGATAGACGAGAGATTATTTGAAAACCGCTTTATGCATGCAAGCGAGCTAGCTAGAATGGGCGCGGATATCAAACTAAACGGTCATATCGCCACAATCGAAGGGGGCGAACTAAAAGGCGCGGACGTGATGGCAACCGATCTTCGCGCAAGTTCCGCGCTCGTCCTCGCCGCGCTCAGAGCCGATGGCATCACGCGCGTACATAGGATTTATCACCTAGATCGCGGCTACGAGAGACTCGAAGAAAAACTCCGTGCGCTTGGAGCCCAAATCGAGAGAAAAAGCGAGTAGAGATGAAGGTAGAAGACGTTTTTGAGACTATTTCAAATTTGAATTGCGCCACACGCGGCGGCGAGCGCGTCCCGCTACTTTCGGCTCTCGGTCGTGTTCTCGCTAGCGACGTGATTGCTCGAAAAGACTTGCCGGCGTATGATAATTCCGCGCTTGACGGCTATGCGTTTGCCTACGCGGATCGTGAAAAACCGCTTGTCATAAAGGGCGAGATTTTTGCCGGCGATAAGGCGTCGTATAATATAGTAAGCGGCGAGTGCTACAAAATCATGACGGGGGCGATATTTCCGGGAGGCGCGGATACCGTAATGATGGTGGAGGACGAGAAATTCGACGAGGCGGGGCGACTGCTCGTAGGCGCGGACGTCAAAAAAGGCAACGCGCGCAAAATTCGCGGCGAGGAAGTCCGCGCCGGAGATGTGATTTTAGAGCGCGGGCGCGTTTTGAAGAGTGCCGACATTATGTTTTTGGCTTCTCAAGGTCTTAGCTATGTGGAAGTTTGCGCCGCGCCAAAAATTGCGATTTTTAGCACCGGAGACGAAATAAACGAACCTTGGGAGGGCTGCGACGAGCGCGCCATTTATAATGCGAATGCTTTTGGAATCATGGCGCTTTTGAAATCGGCTGGATTTGAGAGCGAATACAAAGGTATTTTGCGCGACGACCCGGAGGCGATAAAAGCGGCGCTCGCGCAATGCGCAAAATACGATATGATTATCACGAGTGGCGGCGCGAGCAAGGGGGACGCCGATTTTATGCGCTCCACGCTTTCAAATTTGAATTACCGTGAGATTTTTGGTAGCATAGACGTGCGCCCGGCAAAACCCACGAAATTATTCGAAAAAAACGGGCAATTTGTCTGCATAATGCCCGGAAATCCGATGTCTTGCATGATAGGCTGCTTTCTTTCGGCTTTGCCGCTTGCCAAAAAAATAAGTGGCGCAAGCGAAATTTTACCTCAAACCTTGAGCGCAAAAATGAACGAGGACGTAAATTTAAAGCCGACTAGAGCCAATGTTGTGCTTGGAAACTATAAAAATGGTGAATTTTTTGCAATAAATCGAGGAAAATTTAGTCCGTCAATGATAAAAATTCTTAGTTTAGCCGATGCACTGTTCCTTTCAAAGGTCGGCGATAGCGTTATTAGCGCTGGTTCAAAAATAAATTTTTATAAAATTTGACAAAGTAGAAAAAATATGCTAAAATTACGGCTCAATTCAACAAAATGCGGGAATAGCTCAGTGGTAGAGCACAACCTTGCCATGGTTGGGGTCGCGAGTTCGACTCTCGTTTCCCGCTCCATTTTCCTTTTACTTTTCATATTTTTAAATCAGCTTTTTGCTATCACGCTTACCAATATTGTCGCTGAAAAAATTAAACGTGAAAATCCAAATATTTTAATCGAGCATCTCGAGCTCGTCCAACCTTCTTCTTTGCCTGATGATTTTGGCGAATACAAACTCAAAGACGTTCAAATTTCAAATTTGAACGGCGCGGGTGGCGCAATCAAAGCCGTTTATCTCACGCCAAAAGGCTCTTTGCGCCCAATTACCGTGCGTTTTAATATGAGCGCCAAAATCGCCGTTTTCATTGCCACCCAAGATTTGCCGCGCGACCACGCTCTTAGCGAGGGAGACTACGCGCGCGAGTATATCGATTTTCGCGAATATTCTAGCGACGCTCTTAGCGAGATTTCCGCGCCGCTTGTGGCAAAAACTCGCGTCAAACAAGGCGAAGTGCTAAAATCCCGCCAATTCGCCCGTCAAAAAGACGTGCGCAAAGGCGACGCGATTGTCGTCGTAGTAACCGAGGGCGCGGTGAGTGCGGAGGCTTTAGGCGTAGCGGGGCAAGACGGCAGCGTCGGAGACGTAATAAACGTCAAAATCGGCTCTCAAACCTTGCGCGCTCAAATAGTCTCCAAAAATCGAGCCATAGTGAGGTGAAACAATGAAATGCGTGTATCCGGGCACGTTCGACCCTATTACGAACGGACATATGGACGTCATAAATCGCGCTTGCAAAATCTTTGACGAGGTTATAGTCGCGGTCGCCTTAAATGAGAGTAAAACGCCCTATTTTAGTCACGAGCGACGCATAGAGCTTGCTCGTATAGCCACCGCGGGCCTAGAAAAAGTGCGCGTGAAGGGCTTTTCAAATTTGCTTGTGGATTTTGTGCGCGACGAAGGCGCGACGACGGTCGTTAGGGGGCTCAGAGCGGTTTCGGACTTCGAATACGAGCTCCAAATCGGCTACGCGAACGCCACGCTTTGGGAAGAATTTGAGACGATTTATTTTATGCCAAATTTGAAAAACGCCTTTATCTCAAGCTCCATTGTGCGCTCCGTGCTCGCTCATGGCGGCGACGTCGCCAAGCTCGTGCCGCCCGCCGTCTATGAGAGGATTTCAAATTTGAATAAGGAAATAGTAAAATGCTAGTATATTTCGAGGGCGTGGACGGCGTAGGCAAAAGCACGCAAATTGGGCTTTGCAAGGAGTCTTTCCCGGGAGCGCTCACGACCAAAGAGCCCGGCGGTACGGCTCTAGGGGATAAAATTCGCGAGATTTTGCTAGGAAGCGCGGATAAAATCAGCTCGAAATCTGAAAATTTGCTTTTTTTAGCCGACCGCGCCGAGCATTACGAAAAGTTCATAAAACCAAATCGCGACAAGCTTATTTTGAGCGATCGCGGCTTTGTGAGCGGTATCGCTTACGCTATGGCAAACGATGAAAATCTCGATATCGAAGAGCTTTTAAATTTGAACAGTTTTGCTCTTGGGGGCGATTTTGGCGATAAGTTTATATTTTTTAAAGCAACCAAAGAGCTCCTTCACGCTCGCCTTTTTTCGCGCGGCACAAGCGATGAAATCGAAGCGCGCGGCGTGGAATATTTAATGAGAGTGCAAGGATTTATGAGTATAATACTCGCTAATCTCAAATTTGAAGTCTTGGAACTGGACGCGAGCGAACCTGCGGACGCGTTGCAAGAAAAAATAAGGAAGTTTATATGATAAACGCACTTCGCGGAATGAAGGACATGCTAGGCTGTGAGGGCGAGCTTTTTAGGCGCGTGGTCGGCGTTTGCGAGGAAGTCGCACGCCGATATGGATATGAGTTTTGCGAGACGCCAAAAATGGAAGAAACGCCGCTATTTCGCCGCAGCGTAGGTGAAAGCAGCGATATAGTAGGTAAAGAAATGTACGAGTTCACCGACAAAGGCGGCGTGAGCGTGTGCTTGCGCCCCGAGGGCACGGCGGGCGTCGTGCGCGCCTTTATCGAGGCGAAATTCGACCGTGCGGGCGGGGTGAAAAAATATTACTATTTCGGTTCGATGTTTCGCTACGAAAGACCGCAACGCGGGCGCCTGAGAGAATTTCATCAATTTGGCGTAGAGTGCTTTGGGGAATCAAACGTGCGAGAGGATGCAAGCGTGATTTTGATGCTTGCCGAAATCCTTGAAAAACTTGGCGTCAAATCAAATTTGAAAATAAATTCTCTTGGAGACAAAGATTGTATGCCTCGCTACAAAGAAAAGCTTGTAAATTTCGTGAGCGCCCACAAAGACGAGTTTTGCGAGGATTGTAAGCGCCGTCTTGCCACAAATCCCATTCGCATACTAGACTGCAAAAACGACCACTGCCAAGAGCTCCTCACAGGCGCGCCGATGATAACCGACAATCTAAACGAAGAGTGCGCGGCGGAGTTTGAACAACAAAAAAAAATACTAAGCGCGGCGGGAGTCAAATTTGAAATAGACCCCAAACTCGTGCGCG
>ONQI01000001.1 GCA_900319915.1 uncultured Campylobacter sp. | reverse complement strand
CCGCACTGCAAGCAAAAAATCGCCCTCCCAGAAGCCGCCAAACGCGATATTGAAAAATACCTACCTGAAGATTATCAATTTTACAAGGCGGTAGGCTGCGACGAATGCTCGCAAACGGGCTACGTCGGACGCGAGATGATTAGCGAAATTTTGCCTATCAGCGACCGCATCGCCTCTCTCATCGCCCGCGATGCAAGCAAGGACGAAATCGAAAAAGTCGCCTACGAAGAAGGCTTCATTGATATGTTTCACGATGGCATTTTACGCGCGGCACGCGGAGTAACCACGATAGAAGAAATTTATAGAGTCACTAAAGTATGAAAATTTTTGAAGTCACCCAATCCAAAAAAGGCAAACGTACAATAAACGTTCTAAAAGCCAACAATTCCGCCCAAGCCCGCGAAATTGCCGCCAAACGCATACCCGGCGCACCGATTATCAAAGTCAAAGAACTTCGCTCTATGCCGCTCTCCGCGCAGCTAGGCGAGCTAAAAATGAAACTCAATAACAGCTTATTCCGCCCAAATATCAAAATGCCAAACCTCGTCGCCACCGTCCGCCAGCTCGCGGTTATGACCGGGGCGGGCATTTCTATACACGATGCGATCAAAGAAGTCGTCAAGTCCACAGAAGATAAGCGTCTAAGCGAGATTTTTCTAAGGGCGGACGAGGATCTCAATGCCGGTATGAGTCTCACAGAATCCCTAAGCGCCTTTCGCGACGAGCTCGGAAATATCACCGTTTCTATGGTTCAACTGGGCGAACATACAGGTAATATGGCAGAATCGCTCACCAAGCTTGCCGAGATCTTGCAGGATGTGTGGGATAATAAAATCAAATTTAAAAAGGCGATTCGTTATCCTATCACGGTACTCGTCGCGATCGCCGTAGCTTTTACGATTTTGATGGTAGTAGTCGTACCTAAATTTCGCGAAATTTTCGAGCAGCTCAACACAGAACTTCCTTTGCCGACCCAAATTTTGCTCGGAATGGAAAGCGCGATTACGAATTATGGGCTTTATATTTTGGGCGGACTTATAATTATTTCATATATTATACTTCGCATTTACAAAACTAATCCGGACGCAAAAATGTGGATAGACACAAAACTGCTCAAAGTCTATCTCATTGGAAATATCATCTTCTTCTCGTCGATGAACCGCTTTAACCTCATCTTTTCCGAACTCATGCGCGCCGGTATTCCAGTCATAGACGCTCTAGATACCGCACTTAGCACGATTGACAATAGTTTTTTGCGCGCGCGTTTTACCTCCGTCAAGCTTTCCGTGCAGCGCGGCAGCCAATTTGCCGAAGCCATACGCCAAACGGGGATTTACGAGGGTATGCTCATCCAGATGATAGACGCGGGCGAAAAAACGGGTTCGCTCGATGAAATGCTAGGCCGCGTCTCGGATTATTACAAGAGCCGTTTTAACAATATCGTCGATAACATCGCCGCTTACGTTGAACCGATTTTGCTCGTATTTATCGCGGGCGCGGTGCTTTTACTGGCTCTTGGTATTTTCATGCCGATGTGGGATATGGCGAAAGCCGCGAAGAACTAGCGGCTTTTTGGGCGGCTCGTCTTTCGCGCTTTCAAATTTGAAATACCTTGCCGTGAGAAGATTTCTATAATTCAAATTTGAAACGCTTTGCCGTCGCAATCTCGCGCCTTAATTCAAATTTGAATAATCGGTTTTTTATCCCTAGCGCGCCGCGAAACGCTATACGCGTTGCCACGACAGGTGCGCTAGCATTGCGAGCGGTCGCTTTGGCGGCGCGACAATCCCGCGCTTAATTCAAATTTGAAAATAAGTTAATTTTTTAAATGTCGTAAGGCGGGCGGCTCAAATTTGAACCGCCCGTTGGGGACTAATTCAAATTTGAATTAGTCCGGCAAGCCCGCGATGATGAAGGCGACCTCGACTTCGCCTTTTTTCATCTCGTCGCTTGTATGCGTATAAAAGTAGCAATCCGCGTCGTCGTTTACGCACTCGTCTACCCACGACATCGCGTCTTGGACGTATTCGAGCGGATAACGGGCGTCAAATTTGAAACAAAACGCCAAGCCTTTGGCTTTATCTAGCGCGTATTTTTGCGCGACTTCCACCAGCGCGTTTTTGGCGGAGTTTTCGCCGCTTGTTTTTGTTTTGCCGCTTATTATCGCGCCGCCACAATTTAGCAAAACTTCCAAACCGTCTTGCTCGCAATCGATTTCACAGTCGTAATCATCGCCGCTTGATTTCGCATCACTAACAATCTGCAAAAACGGCTCGCTATCGCCGCAAGAAGCGACTTGAAGATTTTTTTCTAACTTCATTTGTCATTCTCGTACTATTTTTTATAAATATAAATCAATCTCTGAGGAAATGTCCCAATCAAGCCAATCAAGATCACAAGACTCGGATTCTCCAGACTCTAAGCGCTCGTTAGCGTCGGTATTGGCTTGCGCTTGCTTTTCTCTTGTCAATAACTCAAATTTAACGCCCTCGCCATGAGCGCGGACAGTCATTGCTCTATCGGCGGTAAGTAGGACTAAATTATAATCCTTGGCCATTTCAATAATCTTTGCATCGAGATCCGCGCGATCTAGAACGTGATATTTTTCTCTACTAATAGAAATAAGACGATATTTACCAAAATCAAAACCGGCCGCCGTATCGCCACTTTTAGGTTTAAAATCGACCGAATCCACCGGCGATAAGTTCCTAAAAATTTCTCTAACTTGGTACTTGATATTTTCATCGCCGCTTTTCTTATGCCCGTCCAATTCTTTAAGAATAATGTCGGTAATAAATAATCTATCGTCCGAATTTACGATTTCATAAAGATTAACGCCATAATCAAGCATTACGTTAGTATCTAACAAAAAATCCGCCATTTCAAACTCCTTAAAATACGTTTTTCAATCGCTCAAATTTGAGCCATTGCGCTATCTACCGCTCTTTTCACGTGATTGATGAGAAGTTTTTTCGCCGCGCAGTGTCCTTTGAATAGTGCGGGCGATTTTCTCATCATTTCATCGCGCAAAGCGATACAGCCGCCTTTGCAATATTCGTAAATATCGCACTTTTTACAGCTGCGCGTCGTTTTTTCATAAAACGCGTCGTATCCGCAAACTTTTTGCGGCGCGGACAAGATTTGTTTGAAATCCTCGTCGCTCGCCGAAAATACGTTTTTCAAATAAGCCGCGTTTTTGGCGTTTTCGTGGTCGAAAGTATCGCATAGCCAAGTTTCGCCGTCAGGATATATACAGGTGAAATTCGAGCATTTTTCTCGCGATATTCGCACCAAAGCACGGTAGTGCTCGATAGATTACAGATTATAGAGGCTATGGGCTCTATAATTAGTCTGCTGTCTTTCGTTCTGCTTGGCGCGTCTTTCATCCACAAATCAAATATTTCGCACATAAACTCCGCAAATTCAAACGGACGAATTCCGAAATGTATCGCCTCGCCGCGCTCGTCGAAATTGTAGCAAGGAATAAATTTAATCAAATTTGAACCTATGTTTTTCATATAGTCAAATATTTCGTTCGCCTTTTTGACGTTGTGCGAGCCTATGACGCTTATCGTAGAAAATGAAAGACTCGATTTTTTCACGCGCTCTAAGGCTTCGGCGATTTTGACGTATGCGCCCTTGCCGTTT
>ONQI01000028.1 GCA_900319915.1 uncultured Campylobacter sp. | reverse complement strand
TTGAGCGTAGTTTCAGGTTTTTTAAAGGGAGACCATGGTAAAATAAGCGCTTTAAAAAACAGCATGGCGCTTTGTAAAACGCGGTTTTTTCGCCCCGATTTATACCAAAACGTCGCAATTCCCACAAATAATGAAAAGAGGAAAAAATGAGAAATAAATATATCGAAGCGTTCGAAAACGCACAAATCGCGAACAAAAACGTGCCTGATTTCAAAGCGGGCGATACCTTGCGCCTTGCTATGCGCATTATCGAGGGCGACAAGTCTCGTATCCAAAATTTCGAGGGTATTTGCATCGCTAAACGCGGTACAGGTGCCGGCGCGACATTTACTATTCGTAAAATTGGCGCGAATGGCGTTGGCGTCGAGAGAATTTTCCCACTTTTTGGCGATACAATCGAAGAAATTGCAGTTCTTCGCCGCGGTCGCGTTCGCAGAGCGAAACTCTTCTATCTTCGCGACAGACGTGGTAAAGCGGCTAGAATCAAAGAGCTTAAAAAAGACATCAAGAAATAATTTTCTTTCTCGCGCTTCTTTTTTTGAGGAAGCGCGATTCTTTCTCACATAATTTTTACACCTTTCAAGTTTAAATTTCCTTTTATAATATTCATTTGGATTTTTTCATAAATTTTCATATTTCTATCTAAATTTTAAGCGCTTTCTAACAGTTTTTTTGTATAATTTTAGTATTACTTTTCCAAAAAGGATATTCATGAAATTTAAATTTGCTCTCGCAGCCGTGCTTTGCTGTGCTACTACTTACGCACATTTTGGCGTGCTTTTGCCTAGCAGTTCTATTGTCGAAGACGAAAAAGATGCCAAAGAAACGCTTACTTTCAAATTTACTCATCCGTTTGAGGGCGAGATGATGAACCTAGAAAAACCGCGCGCCGCAGAGGTTGTCGCGGATGGCGTCAAAACGTCGATTTTACCGGTTCTTAAAGAAAAAAAGATTTCAAATTTGACTTATTGGGAGGCAAATTACGAAATCAAAAAACCCGCCGTTTATCAATTCTATTTTGATCCGGTGCCATATTTCGAACCGGCTGAGAATAAGTTTATTCGCCATATTACCAAGACCGTCGTTGACGCTTATGGAGCCGGCGAGGGCTGGGACGAGCCGCTTGGGCTAAAAGCCGAAATTGTTCCGCTCGCGCGTCCGTTTGGGCTTTACGCGGGTAATATTTTTACCGGCCGCATTCTTTACAAGGGTAAGCCCGCCGCGAATGTCACCGTCGAGGTCGAGTATCTCAACGAATCAAATTTGAAAGCTCCCACCGAGGATCACGTCACACAAGAAGTAAAAACAAACGCGGCGGGCGAGTTTAGTTTCGCTATGCCGCTTGCGGGCTGGTGGGGCTTTGCCGCGCTGATTGACGACGACGAGACCATAGCGCGCGATGGCAAAAAATATCCCGTCGAACTTGGCGCGGTGATTTGGGTAAAAACGAGCGATTATGCACATAAGTGAGGGTGTCCTTAGACCAGAAATCATCGTGCCCGCAGCTATTCTAACCGCTGCGTGGACGGGCTGGCTTGTGTGGCGATTGGAATCCTCGCAAATTCCGCGCGTGGCGGCGATGAGCGCGCTATTTTTTTGTGCTTCGTTCATCCACGTGCCACTGGGCGCGACTTCGGTGCATTTGGTGCTTGGCGGGCTCGTGGGCGCGGTGCTTGGCGCGAGGGCGTTTTTGGCTATTCTCGTGGGACTTGCTTTGCAGGCTGTGTTTTTTGGTTATGGCGGGCTTACGAGTCTTGGCGCGAACGCCATAATTATCGGTGCGCCGGCCGTGCTAGCGGCGTTTTTCACGCGGGGCGGACGATGGCAAAAGGCGAGATTTTTTCTCGCGGGGTTCGTTCCCACTTTGGCGTCGTCTGCATTGCTAAGTCTCACACTCGCGCTAAACGGTGAGGAATTCTTTGCCGTAGCGGGGCTTGCGTTCGCCGCAAATATCGCCCTTATGGTCATCGAGGGGATTATTTGCCTTTTTGGTTTGTCTTTTATTTGGCGCGTAAATAAAGAGCTTTTGCCATGCGAAAAATAATCCTTTTTTGCATGTTTTGCGCTTTGGCTTATGCCCATTCGCTAAAAGGCTTTGCAAGCGAAGAAAATGGCGAAATTGTAGTAAAAAGCTATTTTTATGGCTCTTCGCCATGCCGCGGTTGCGAAGTTAGCGTGATTTTAGAAGATGGTCAGGCGGCATTACGACTAAAAACAGACGAAAGCGGCTACGTCCGCTTCGCTCCGCCCGCTTCCAAATTTGAGATTCGCATCAACGGCGGTTTGGGGCACGAAAAACGTTTCAAATTTGAAAGCGTTGCGGCTTCAAATTTGGATTCAAATTTGAACGGCGACAAAGCGAATGATAATTCAAATTTGAATATTTCAGATTTTGCGAAATTCGCTTCCGCGCTCGCTATAATCGGTGTGTTTTTTGGCGCGTTGTGGCTGGCTAAGCGCCCGCGCAAGGCTCTTGTTGCTTCAAATTTGAATAAAGCCAAAGATGGCGGCGAAGCGTGATAAATCCGACTATCGCTTTGCTTTCTTTGCTTGTTTATTCTTTTGGCGTCGCGCTCTCGCAAAATATTTTTGCGCCATTTTTTCTCGCGCCCGCGGTGCTTGCCTCGTTTAAGCCACATTTTGTAAAACCCGCTATAAAACGCTTGATTTTACTCAATTTTTTCATTATTTTAGTCGCAGCGAGCCCTGCGATTTGCGGCGATTGGCGAATTGCCGCGCTTGTTTTTACGCGTTCAAATTTGATTGTTTTCTTCGCGCTTTTGCTTGTTGCCGGAGAGAGCGAATATTTTGCGCCACGCGGGATTTTGGGGCTAGGGCTTGGCGACAAAATCGCCTCGCTTTTTTACCTCGGCGTGAGCTTTGTTACCGCGCTGAGGGGCGATTTTTCGCGCATTAAGCGCACGCTTGCGGCCCGCGGTTTTGTGGCGAAAACCTCGATTTTTACCTACCGCACTTACGCCGGGGTGGCGGCTTTACTAGCTCTTGGTGCGTTTGAGAGAGCCGAAGCGATGAAAAAAACGATGCTCGCGCGAGGTTTTGCGGGGCGTTTTGTTTTTGCGCAGACTTTGGAGAAAAAAGCCGGCGCGAAGGATTTTGTTTTGCTTGCGGTATGCGTTTTAAGCGTGATTTTAAGGGAGTTTGAACTAATATGAGCTGCACGATTAGTTTGCATAACGTGGGTGCAAAAAGGGGCGAGAAGACGCTTTTTGAAGGCGCAAATTTACACGTGGGTCATAAGGAAAAAATCGCGATTATCGGTCCAAACGGTGCGGGCAAAACGACGCTTCTTGAGATTATGGGCGGGTTACGCGCGCCTGATTTTGGACACTTGGAGCTATTCCATAACGAGATAAAAAGTGCGGTCGATTACGCCAAATATCGTTCGCAAGTGGGTTATCTTTTTCAAAATAGCGACGAGCAATTCATCGCGCCAAGCGTTTTTGACGACGTGGCGTTCGGGCTGCGCGCCAGAGGCGAGGCGGATGTGGAAAGTAGGGTGAATGAAATCCTAAAAAAGCTCGAAATTTCGCATCTTGCCAGTAAAATCGTCTTTCATCTAAGCGGCGGGGAGAAAAAGCTCGTCGCGCTCGCGGGCGTGCTCGTTTGCGAACCAAAAATCATACTTTTAGACGAGCCTACCACCGCGCTTGATTTTGCTACGCAAAAGCGACTGGCGCGCATTCTTGGCGGGCTTGACGTGAGCGAAATCATCGTCTCGCACGACAAAGAATTCATCGCCGAGCTCGCTCAAAAGATTTATTATCTCACGCCGAGCGGTCTAAACTTAGAATAGGGCGGTGTTTGCCGCGATTTTTGCTTTCAAATTTGAATATTCAAATTTGAAAGCTATCCAAATTCACTCTAAATTTCTCAAATTTTTGCTTTCAAATTTGAACTCCCGTCTCTCCGATATTTCAGCGAGATTTATTTATTTTAGTTATTTTTAATTAGATTTATATTTACCGGGTTTGTGATAAAATCACGGACGTTGAAAGCGATTTTCAATAAAATACGCGAAAATCTTTTTTAAGGACACATCATGGCTAAACTAGATAGACGCGATATGCTCAAGCTCATGGCGGGCGGAGCGATACTCGCGGCGGGCGCGGGCGCGCCAAACAAACTTGAGGCGGCCGGGGGCAAAGACGTAACCTCGAAAATCGTGATTATGGGTGCGGGACTAGCGGGCATCAGTCTTGCGGCGCGCCTTCGTAAAGACGCTCCAAACGCAAAAATTATCCTTGTCGATAAAGAAGAGAAGTTCTACTATCAACCTGGCTTCACGCTTGTTGGTATAGGCTTTTACACTCGCGACGACGTTACTTATGAGAAAAAAGACCTCATACCAAGCGGTTGCGAATGGGTCAAACAAAACGTCAAATCTATGAACCCGGGGCAAAACTCGCTCACGCTAGACGACGGTTCAAATTTGAATTACGACTATCTCGTCATCGCAACGGGCGTCGCGTATAAGTTTGAACACGTAGACGGACTTAGCTATGACGATATCTTAAATCCGGATAACGTCATCACTTCAAACTACGTCATGCAAGGCTCGGAAAAAACCTTCAAACTCTCCGAACGCTTCGCGAAAGCGGGCGGCAGAGGTATTTTCGCCGAGCCAAGAGGCGCTATGAAATGCGCGGGCGCGAACAAAAAAGTAATGTTCATGTATGAATCTCGCACTCGCCAACTAGGCACTCGCGACAAAGCTAGCCTTCAACTTTTTGGCGGCGGTCCAAAAGTATTCTCAAATCCCGTTTATGCCGAGACTATCGAGACTTTGATGGCCGAAAAGGGCATTGATTATAGCACGGATATCAACCACGAATTAGTCGCCGTCGACAAAGCTAGAAATATCGCGACTTTCAAAAAATATATGCCTTATACCGAAAACGGCGAGAAGAAAATGGCGACCGATTTCGTCGAGGCTAAATTTGATTGGATGCACTACACGCCTAAGCAAATCGGGCTTCAAATGTTTGTGGACGCCGGTCTTACCGATCCAAAAGACCCCGAGATGTGGGTAGACGTGAACCGCGAGACTTTGCAGAGTAAAAAATACAAAAACATCTTCGCTATCGGCGACGTGTGCGGCGTGCCTATGGGCAAGACGGGCGCGAGCGTGCGCAAAATGTATCCTATCGTCGCAAATAACCTAATAGCGCAAATCAAAGGCGAAGCGCTTCCTGACAAATTCGACGGCTACACCGCGTGTCCGCTACTTTGCGAGCATGGCAAAGCAATGATGGTCGAGTTTAATTGGGCTGGCGTGGCGAGTTCGATGCCGTGCTTTGGCGCGACGCGTGCGAGCTATCTTAGCTGGCTGACCAAGCTTTACGCATTCCGTCCGATGATTATGCGCGGAATGATAAACGCAATCGTGTGATAAGGAGAAAAAAATGAGTAATCTTGATAAAACAATCAGACTAATCGTAGCGGCGGTGATATTCTTCTTTTTTGGCTTCATCTGTCAATGTTGGTGGTGGGTTATCGGCCTCTGGCCGCTGCTGACCGCAGTATACGGTTGCCCGCTATACAAATACTTGAAAAAAAATAAATCTTAAAAGGCTTTTGCTTTTGGAGATTTTGGCGAGACTTTGCGTCTCGCCGCATGTTTTTCTATTTAAATTTAACTCTTATTTTAACCTCTTTTGCTAAAATCTCTTTTCAAATTTGAAAGGGAATTTCATGAAAAAAATTGTTGCTTTATTGTTTACTTTCGCATTTATTTTCGCGCAGGATTTGCCGCGCGATCCAGGACTTCTGAGCGGAACGCTCGAAAACGGTTTTAAGTACCATATCAAGCAAAACGCGCTTCCGGTGCACACGGCGTATTTTTATCTCGTAGTGCACGCCGGTTCGACGAACGAATATGAAAGCGAGCGGGGGCTAGCGCATTTTACCGAGCATATGGCGTTTAACGGCACGCGCGACTTTGCCAAGAGCGCTTTAGTTCGCGAGCTTGAACGCCTAGGCGTGGTTTTTGGCGCCGATCTCAACGCGCAAACGAGTTATGACGACACGATTTATAAACTAAAAATAGACGCGAGCGCGGAAAATTTTGCCTCGGCGTTTAAGGTGCTCGCGAATTGGGCGAGTCTCGTGAGCTTCGATGCGGACGAGCTTGAGAAGGAGCGTGGCGTTGTCGCAGAAGAAGAGCGCGCTCGCAATACGCCATGGTACCGCCTGTACCGTGCCGAAACTGAGCGGATTTTTGGGGATAGCATTTACGCGCGACGCGCTCCCATAGGCGATCCGCGCGTCATAAAAACCGTGCAAGCGCCGCAAATCAGGGCTTTTTACGAGCGCGTTTATCAGCCGCGTTTTATGGAGCTCGTCGCCGTGGGTGATTTCGAGCTTGGGAAAATCGAGCGACTAGTAAAAGCTAATTTTTCAAATTTGAAAAACACAAACGATTACGCCCAACCACTTTTGGAACGCGCGTTGCCTCAAAAAAGTGGCGATAAAATCTATCGCTACGACACGAGCGAACTTGGTGCAAATCTCGTCAAATTAAGCTTTGAAGATAGTTATGTGCCTAAAATCACCATGGAAGCCGCAAGACGGATTTTGCTAGATTCTTACGTCGCGGGGCTAATTTCATACGTCTACGAACGCAAAAATAGCGAGGAAAAATCGCTTTTGCGCGCGAGCTTTGTTAGTCCTTCTCTTGTAAATCAACGCACGCTTCACACGTTTGAAATAAACGTCGTCGGCGAGGACTTCGCGGCGAGTCTTAGCGAGCTTTATTCTTTGCTTGGCGGGGTCAAGGAGGAAGGTTTTTTAAGAAGCGATTTCGAGGTCGTGAAGCGCAATTACTTGGAGGCTATTAAAGCGCAGTATGAACGCGCTAAGAGCAAAAAATCAGAAACAATCGTGAATTACTTGCTCGCCGCGATTGAAGGCGGCGCGACGCCGATGAGCGACGAGGGCGCTTACGAGTTAAACTCGCGCTTGCTTTCGCAAATCACGCTTGAAGATGTGAACGCCGAGGCTAGGCGCATTTTGAGTCTTCCGTCAAGCGAGCTTTGCATTTATGCCGCCAAATCCGCCGCCGCGCCAACTGGCGCGCAAATCGCGAAAATAAAATCCACCGCGAAGCCTTTCAAATTTGAAAGCGCGAAATCCTTGCCAAGTTCGCTTCTAAGCGCCCAACCCTCGCGCGGAAAAATCGTCTCAAAAAAGCGCGACGAGGAACACGATTTGTGGAGTTACGAACTCTCAAACGGCGCGAAAGCCGTGCTAAAACCGCTTTCCACGCGCAAAAATAGGGTTTTGTTTTCGCTTGTTTCAAAAGGCGGCTTTTCAAATTTGAAAAACCCGAAGCTTGGCAAATTTGCGGTAAATCTTTCCAATGAAAGCGGGCTTGGCGAGTTTAGCAATTACGATCTTGAAACGATTTTGGCCGGCAAAAATATAGATTACGAAAAGAAAATCGGCGCTCTTTCGCAGGGCTTTTACGGTGCGGCGACGCGGGACGACCTCGCGGCGCTTTTTGAGGCGGTTTACGCGGATTTTACCGCGCCGCGTTTGGACGAGGCTACTTGGAAGCGGCTAAAAACGCTGATGAGCGACGATTTGCAAAAAAGTCGCGAGCTTCCCGAAATCAAATTTGAACGCGAGTTTACGCGGTTTTATTACGATGGAAATCCTCGCGCCATGCCGCTCGAAGAGAGTGATTTTGAGAGTGTTAGCGCGGCGGATTTAACGGGCGTTTTGAGGCAAAAATTTGGCGGCGCTAAGGGCTTTATTCTCGTTCTTGCGGGCGATTTTGATTTGAAAGAGGCCGAGGATTTATTAGAGCGCTACGTCGCTAGTTTGCCAAGCGGCGAGAAGAGCGACGAGTTTGTAGACGACGGCGTGCGGGGGATTCCTGGTGTGCATGAATTCGAAAGAGCGTATCAAATCACGCAAAAATCGCAAATTTCTATAATGGCGACGAACTATTCGGCTGCGTATAGTCCGCGCTCTGCCGTGGTCGCCGAAGCTCTAAATAGCGTGCTTGGAGCGCGTTTAAGAGAGGCGATTCGTGAGGAAAAGGGCGAGACTTACGGATTTGGGGTGCACGTAAAATTATCCAAAGTTCCATACGAGCGTGCTTTCGCGAATATTTCGTTTACTTGCAAGCCCGCGAACGCAAGACGTGTGATAAAGGGCGTTTGGGCGTGCGTGGACGAGCTAAAGCGTGGAAAAATAGACGCGCGTCACGTGGAAAACTTCAAAAAAGCGGCTTTGCTAGCTATGGAGCGAAATCTCTCCGAGCCTTCGTTTTGGGAGAAAAATATCGTTTGGCACGAACTTTTTGGCTATCCGCTTTTCAAATTTGAAGAATACAAAAAACTTGTGGAGAGCGTGAGCGGCGAAGACATTAGGAACGCGGCGAAAACGTATTTCGATAATAAGAACGTAACAACAAGCATAAACTCGCCAAAGAAGTGAGTTTCAAATTTGAAATATTCAAATTTGAAACATAAAAGTCTTTGCGGCGCGGGATTTTCGAGGTATTTTGCGAGTTGCGAGCGAGCGGGATGATAAATCAAATTTGAATGCCCTCCGCAGCGAAGCGCGAGAAATACTCTTTAAAAGATAATTTTAAATATGTTCTGTCCGTTCGCATACTCGTATTCGAATTTGAATTTGTGCGCCTTGACGATATTTGCCACGATGTAAAGCCCCAGCCCGAAGCTTTTTTTGGCGTTTGAACCTTGCGTGAAAGGTTGCGTGTAATAGTCTAGGTCGTTTTCTAGCGGCGAGCCGTTCGTGATAAATCTCACGGCGTCAAATCCGGCGACGATGGCGACGTGACGGTCTGAGGAATATTTTAGCCCGTTGTCAATCATATTTTTGAAGGCGATTGCGAGTAGTTTAAAGTCCGCTTGCACGCTCGCTTCGCCCCGCAAATCCACGCTCACGCTCGAGCTTTCCGCCATAGCGATGTCTAGAGCTTCGTCGATGATGTCGCGCACAAGGCAAAGGGTAGTGTTGAGGTTGGCAAAACCGCTCGCGGCGCGTTCGACGGTAGCAAACTCGTTAATTAGGCTTTCTAGGCGTTCAAAAACGCCGATTAAGCGCTCTTGATACTTGCCTTTTTCTATCATTTCGGCGGTAATGCGACCTTTGGTGATGGGTGTTTTGAGCTCGTGCATGATATTGCGGAGGAAGAGTTGGCGCGAACTATTGAGCAATTTAATTTGCGTTACCGCGTTGTAAAACGCTTCGGCGACTTCGGAAATCTCGTCGCTCCCAGTGCTTACGTTTTTGACGTCGAGGTCGCCTGCGGCGAAACGGTCGATTTGACGTTTGAGCTTGCGAAGAGGTTTGATTTTGCGAATGACGAAGACATAGGTCGCCACAAGTATGCCAAACACGAGCCAAAAAATCGCTTTGATGATGACGTAGCGGTAGGGCTGATAAGTGTCGTCTACTAGCAAATAAGTCTGATCGCCAAAATCTAGGCGCAAGTAGTGCAGGCGCTTGTATTCGAGGATGGAGCCCGTGCCGATGTCGCGTTGGACGGTGTCGAGCATCGTCGCTTTGGCTAGGATTTCGTCGCGGCCTTC
>ONQI01000107.1 GCA_900319915.1 uncultured Campylobacter sp. | reverse complement strand
TGGTTTCACCTAGCATGATGTCGCGATTGGCTAGCTTGCCAAGCACGGGCTCTAGGTGAATGACGGGGTAGCATATGTTTATCATACCGCTATTATTGCCTACGATGAGCTCCATGACGACCATGATAACGATCTCGTTTTGGCTGACGACTTGGACGACGTTTGGACTGCTTTCTTTGGCTTCGACCGCAGGGTACATATCGGTAATTGGACCCCAAGATTCTTTGAGGCGTTGCATGATAATACGAAGTATCGCGTCAAGCAAGTTTATCTCGATATCTGTGAGTTCGCGGTTTGTTTCAAACCCGTCCCCGCTACCACCGATAAGGCGTTCAAGCATAGGAAAAGCGATACTTGGGTTGATTTCTAGGACGCAGTTACCATCGAGCGGCTTGATAGAAAACACGTTAAAGCTAGTCGGGCTCGGCAAACTCATCAAAAACTCGCCGTAAGTCATCTGATCGACCGAATGTAGACGAATTTCCACGATGGCGCGCATCATAGACGAGATTTGCCCCGCGAGATTACGCGCGAGCTTGTCGTGGATACCTTTTATCGCGCGGAGCTGCTCTTTGGATACACGGTTTGGACGTTTGAAGTCGTAGATGACGACTTGTTTTTCTTCTACGGGCTTCGTCGTCGCGGTCTCGGCAGCCGCCGTGTCGCCTCCATCTTCGTCAACCGCTTGCAAAAGCGCGTCGATTTCTTCTTGGCTTAGAATATCAGCCATTAACCTTCAACCTTTCCCTAATTTTTTTGATGAGCGCGGTGTGAATCTGTGAAACTCTAGCCAAACTCACGCCCATAACCTGTGCTATTTCGGAAAAATCAAGCTCTTCAAAATAGTGAAGCTGAATGATGATTTGCTCCCTTTCGCTAAACTCGGTTAGAATTTTTTTGATGATTCCTACGAGTTCCTCTTTTTCAATCTTGCTTTCCATATCTTCGCCAACAAGCGCGAACTGTTCGTCTATGGGTAATGCGTAAGAAACCTGTCCCGCGGCTCTGGCGTCTTTTACCGCTTCTAGTTCTTCGCCTAAAATATCCGCTAATTCCTCGTCGCTAGGTTCGGTTTCAAATTTGAAATAATGCTCGTCGATCGCCGCTTCCACGCGCTTTATCAAATCGCGGTTTGAACGACTTACAAAATCTAGCGTGCGCAAATAATCCATCATCGCGCCATAAACTCTCTTGCTAGCATAACCCCAAAAATTATCGTTTTTTTCTTTGTCATAGCTAGACGCAAGCGCCACCATCGCGGTGGCTCCCGCACCTATAAGATCGGCGGTTTCGACATTTGAAGGAAGGCGTGCTTTTAGCTTATACGCCATGTTTTTAAGGGCCGGCATATAGGCTAAAACCAAGTCGTCGCGCGTTTGTTTGAGCCCTTGATTATAAACGTCAAGCTGCTTTTGCTTTTGGTTGTTCATTCTTCTTTTTTCCGATTTTTTTGAGCGTCAAATCGCGCTGTTTAATTTTGACTACCGCTTCCATGCGCTTTTCTCTGGTTCCAAGCTCGCTTATTAAATATTCGTTGATTTCTTCATATTGCTCTTTATTAAATTTGCGCTCGCCGCTTTGCGCCGTTTCGACGAAGTTCATGATGATAATATGGATGAAAAGATAGAAAAAAAACGTCGTCAAAAATAAATACGCCACCATTTCAAAGGGCTCGTCTATCTTGATAACGACGAAGGCGAGACCTATGAAAAAGCCGCAAACGGTAAAAAACGATATATAATTTTCTGCGCGCACTATAAAGCCTTAAAATTTTTCTGCCAAACGCTTGAACCAAGCGCCGACGCTCCTATCCCCAGAATTGTCAAGCACTTTTCGTTCCAATTTTGACAAAAGCGTGTTTATAGCGTTTTTTAATTCTACACTAGAGTCGATGTGCGGTGCGTCGTCTGTAAAAAGAGTGCGATTTTTTATGCTTTTTGCGATGATTTTGTCGTTTTCGATAAAGCCTAGCATTTGGAGATTTAGCTCGCCGCCTAACGTCTTTTGCGCGATTTTGTTGATAGCGTCGTAAATGCGTGTGGCCTCGGCTCTGTCTTTTACCATATTTGGCATCAAGAATATATTTTGGCGATTTTTGAAAATGACTTTTATCATCGCGTAGGCGTCGGTAATCGCCGCGGGATCTGGCGTAGTGACCACGATAACCTCGTCGCAGGCGCTTAAAAACATTTGCGTAGTCGCGCCTATGCCCGCGCCCGTATCTATAATGAGAAAATCCACTCCGTCAAAAATACTCGCGTCGGCTAGAAATTTATCAAACATAAATTGATCGCTAAATTTGAATACGTCTCCGCCGCTTTCTCCGGGCACTAGCCAAAGATTTTCGCGCACTGGCACAATCACGTCGCGCAATTCACATTCGCCCCTCATCACGTCTAGCATGTTTTTACTAGTGCGCACGTTTAGGATTACGTCGAGATTAGCAAGCCCGATATCCGCGTCGAAAAGCACCACGCGGTAATTATTCGCGGCAAGAAGCGCGGCGATATTCGCGCTAATAGTGCTTTTGCCCACCCCGCCCTTACCGCTAGTCACCGCGATATAGCGAGTTTTGCGCTTGAGCACAGCCGCGCTCATTAGCTCTCTTAGACGGCTTGCTTGGTCACTCATCGCTCTTTCCTTTGCCAAATCCCTCCAAAACGCATTTTACGAGAAATTCGCCGTCCGCTTCCATGATATCTTCGGGCACTTCTTGTCCCACGGAGAAATAGCTCACCGGCGTGCCCGTTTCATAGACTAGCGAAAGAACGTTGCCAAAAATCTTCGTTTCGTCAAATTTTGTAACGATTAGCGTATTGATTTTAAGAAACGAAAAGCTATCGTAGATTTCTAGCAAATCCTCCACTTTAGAGCCCGCCGAAAGCACGAGATCTACTTCCACGTCCCAGCCCTCGAGCAACTCGTCTTTCACGCTTAGTATGCTATTTAGTCGCTCGAGCCTAGCCCTATCGTATTGACTAGAGCCCGCGGTATCGACCAAGATAATATCACAGTTGCGCAAAGAGCGAATGGCGGCGACGAAGTCTTCTTCGTTGATTGCCGTAAGTATCGGTAGCTGCATGTATCCGGCGTATTCGCTGAGCTGCCCCGCCGCACCTATGCGGTAAGAATCTAGCGTAATGATACCCACGCGCTCTTTCTTACGCGAGCTGTCGGGGTTGTAAGCAAGTCTCCATGCAAGCTTGGCTAGAGTCGTCGTTTTGCCTACGCCCGTGGGTCCTACTAGCACTTTTATGTGTCTATTGCCCGAGAATTTTTCTTTGCGACAAGGAATCATACCTTTTAGCACGTTTTTAAACCACTTTTTCACAGTCGCGGGGTTGTTTTTCCACGCCGCGGGCATGGTTTTGTTGGTTTCTTCCATGACGGCTTTTAAGTGCTCTTCTTTCATACCGCTGAGTTTGGCGAGTTTGTAAATCGTGGCGAATTCGGGCGGAATGAGGAGATCGCCACGCGAGGACGCTCCGCTTTCCCACACGGCATCCGCGATAGAAGTAAGTCGCTCGTTTAGCCCTCTGATTTGCTTTTGCATTTCGTGAAACTCGCGGCTATAATCCCGTGGCGCGCTTTCAAGCCCCGTGGCGCGGCGAATTTCGTCGGCGGCTTGGCGCACGATAGCCGCCCCGCTAATACTAATACTCGCGTCGCCAGTATCGCGCGTAAGGGCATTCAAATTTGAATCATCTTTCAAATTTGAATTACCCTGATTTTGCACTTCGTTTTGCGGCGTGGGCGTATTCAAATTTGAACCGTTATTCAAATTTGAACTAATCGGCGCGAGTGGGGTTTCACCCGCAAACGGATCCGGACGCGCAGGCGCGGAAGCGGGGCGCTCGCCGTATTTGGTGTAGGCCTCGATCTGGCGTTTTATCTCGTTTACGTCGGCTTTTGGTTTTGGAAAAGTCGGCGCGGGATCGGGCGCTTCGTAGGCGATGATGACTTCGTATTCGGCTTTTTTGGTCAGAGTTTTAGCCTGGAGCTGCTTGGTTGTAACGACCGCTATATCCTCGCCAAGCTCCGCAGTCGCCTTTTGCATGGCCTCGGCGGCCGAAGAACCCCTAAAAGCACGATGTTGTATCATCAAATCTCCTTCATCATTCCAAGCGGCAAAATCACGCTTATCCTTTTGTTTGCGCCCTCGTGAGGTACTCTCAGGCGCTTGCTCGCGCGTACTTTTCGTCCATAGTAAAGTATATCCAAATCCAACGTGCGCGGCGCGTTTTTAAATGGGCGCGTGCGACCAAATCTAAGCTCGTCACGCTGCATGATTTTTAGCGTTTGCTCCGCGCTAAGCGAAGTTCGCGCCAAAATCACGGCATTAAGAAAATCCGCCTGAGCCTCGTAGCCAAAGGCGGCGTTTAACAAAATCGGCGAAGTTTCGACCACGAAAAATCGTCTGTCGCGCATTAGCCCCGCCAAAAACTTCTCAAAGCGGGCGCGAGTGTCGCCGATATTTCCTCCGATACCGATGAAAACGGAGTATTTGTGCGCCACGCCACCCTTTCTGTGGAGCGGGTAAAATTTTGATCTTACCAACTTTCTCGCGCCAGGTACCTTCAAATTTAAAATACTCGCTTTCCAAACCTTAAATTTAGTTCGCACTCCGTCGCGAACAATGCCCCGGGCGCAAAGCGTGGCTTTGCCGCGCTGCGGAACTCATAGTATTTCACAGCCCTCGGCTGTGACCACTACGACATCCTCTATGCGCACGCCAAACTCGCCCTCCAAATAAATCCCTGGTTCAACGCTAAAAACCATGCCTTCTTTTATCACGGTTTCGTCCCGCCTTGAAATTCTTGGAAGCTCGTGTATATCGAGCCCCACGCCGTGCCCCGTGGAGTGGAAAAACTGCTCGCCAAACCCCCGCGAAGCGATAAAATCCCTCGCCGCCGCGTCTATATCGCGAGCTAGAACGCCCGGACGGACGGCGGCGATAGCGCGCTCTTGCGCCTCGAGGACGATTTCATAGACTTCTTGCTTTTTTGCCTCCGCGAACTTTTGAGGTTTTTCAAATTTGAATCCCTCGCCCACTCGCGCCGTTCGAGTCCTATCCGAGCAATATCTCTCAAACTTCACGCCCGCGTCGACTAAGAGCAAATCGCCGTTTGTCATTTTCAGATTTGAAGGCAAGGCGTGCGCTTTGGCGGCGTTCGCGTTTATGGCGGTAATAGGCGCGAAACTTAGCGCGAGCTCGCCGCCTTTTCGCAAAATATTTTCGGCTAAAAAGTTTAGTCTCGCTTCGTCAAGGTCGCGGTTCAAATTTGAATCAACGCTCAAAGCGGCGTTCAAAACGCTCTCAAAATCATTCGCGCCCATATTCAAATTTGAATTAATCGCGTTGCTAAGCGCGTCAAATCCTTGCGCGCCGAGCTTCGCGGCGGTGCGAAGTAGCCCCACTTCGCGCGGAGTTTTTATTATTCGCTTTTTTTGCGAAAAGTTTTCGCGAAAGTCAAATTCCACGCTCAAATCGCGACTGAGCGCCCTAAACTCGCTCACGCTCAAATCGCTCGGATCTACGGTTAATTTCCTCACCCCAAAAGCGCGAAGTAATTTGCGAGCCTCGCCAATTAAATCGGCGCAAACGACGATTTGCACGTCTTTTGCTCGCTCGGCTGCTTCGATGCCGTATCTAGCGTCGGTGATAAAAAACGCCTCGTCTCCAAGGCGCAAGAATATCTCGTTGTCGCAAGAATATCCGCACTCGTAGTAAACGGCGTTTTCGTTTTTTAGGGCGTAGTTTCGCATTATTTTTGAGCGGACTTAGCGGCTTTGACTTGCTCAAAAATCTCAATCATCGCAATCATCGCGAGGTGGTAGCCAAGAGGTCCAAAGCCCACGATTTGACCCGCGCAAACGCCCGCGGTCATGCTAGTATGACGAAATTCCTCCCTCGCGTGGATGTTTGAGATATGCACTTCGATTACGGGGAGTTTTACCGCGGCAATCGCGTCGCGAATGGCGATAGAAGTATGCGTGTAAGCCGCCGGATTGATAATTATACCGTCAATCGAGCCGGCGCATTCTTGGATTTTGTCCACGATTTCGCCCTCGTAGTTGCTTTGGACGAAGTCAATTTCGACACCGGCTTGAGAGGCTACGCGCTCCATATTCTCGTGGATTTGCTCCATGGTCATAAGTCCGTAAATATTGGACTCCCTTTTGCCCAAAAGATTGATATTTGGTCCTTCAATAACACGAATTTTCATAGTTTACCTTTTTTGAAATTTTCGTTCTCAATTTTACAAAAAACTTGCTAAATTTTTGCTATAATCGCTCAAAAAGGACGAAAAATGAGGATTATAACCGCCAAATATATTTTGCCGATGAGGGGCGAATTTGAAGCTCTTTCAAATCACGCTATCAAATTTGAAAAAAACATCGTTTCGCTCGCGCCTATTTCAAATTTGAACGCGGACGAAAAGGGGATTTTGGAGGATTTTGGCGACGCCGTTATCATGCCCGCGCTTTCTAACACTCACACTCACCTAGAATACAGCGCGAACGTCGCAAGCCTAGCATACGGCGACTTTGCTAACTGGTTAAAAAGCGTATTTGCTCACCGCGACGCACTCTCTGCCGAGGATAAAAAGGCGGCGATGAAGCGAGGTCTAGGCGAGATGGTGAGAAGCGGCGTGGGCGCGATTGGCGAGATTTCGAGCTTTGGGGCGGATATTGATTTATTCGAGGACTGCGGCGCGAGAGTCGTGTATTTTTGCGAGATTTTGGGCAGCAATCCCGCTATTTTCGAGACCGCCGAGAACGGCTGGCGCACTAGAATGGCGGCGGCAAAAGAGCGAAAGAGCGAACTTTTTACCCCCGCCGTGAGCGTTCATTCGCCCTACTCCACTCACCCCGCGCTGGCAAAAGTCGCGCTCAAAGCGGCTCGCGAGAATGATTTGCTAGTAAGCGCGCACTTTATGGAGAGCGAGCACGAAAAAGAGTGGCTAGAGTGTGGTAGCGGCGCTTTTGGCGAGATTTTCTCGCGCTTTTCGCCCAATCCAAAACCGCTCTACGCGGGCGGAAACGAGTTTTTGGCGCAGTTTGCCGGTATTAGAACGATTTTCGCGCATTTCGTGTGGGGCGAGGAATATCTAGGCGCGCTCGACCAAAGACTGCACTTCATCGCGCATTGTCCGCGCTCCAATCGTCTGCTCTCGCGTCGCGCGCTAAATCTCGAAACCGCAAGTCAAAAAGTAAGCGTGAGCATCGGCACCGACGGGCTTAGCTCAAATTTCAGCCTAAATATTTGGGACGAGCTTAGAGCCGCGCTTTTTACGCACGATAAGGCCGACTTGCGCGAGCTCGCGCGCGATTTGCTAGTCATGGCAACCGCGAATGGAGCTAGAACGCTCGGGCTAAATAGCGGCGTATTAGAAGTCGGCAAGGCGGCGGATTTGGCGATATTTGCGGGGCTTGGCGAAGTCGAGCCGGAGCAGCTAGCATTGCAACTTATTTTGCATACAAACGAAGCAAAAGCGCTGTTTATAAACGGCGATAAGGTTCAAATTTAAGCAACCTTAGCGTATAATTATCTCAAATTTGAAAGGTAAAACCATGAAAAAACTACTTTTGCCGGCTTTGATCTGCTGCGGCTTGTCTTACGCGGCGTTTGGCGGACCGATCGAGGACGCGAACGCGAAATATAACGCGGGCGACTTTGCAAGCGCCAAAGTCATGTATGAAAACGCGTGCAAATCGGGCATTATGCGCGGCTGCTTTAGCCTAGGCGCGCTTTACGAAAACGGCGAGGGCGTGAGACAAGACTATACGAGAGCCCGCGAACTCTACGAAAAATCCTGCGACGCGGGCGTGCAAATCGCATGCGTAAATCTCGGCTATATGTATGCTAACCACGAGGGCGTTAAAGAAGACTTTGCAAAAGCCGTCTCACTCTACAAAAAAGCCTGCGACGAGGGCGAAAACCTAGGCTGTTTCAACCTCGGCGACCTCTACGCCAAAGGCTACGGCGTGCCGCGCGACTATGCTAAAGCAAACGAGCTTTACAAGAAAACTTGCAAAGAAGGGCTTGCGATAGGTTGCTTGTATCTAGGCACCGCGTTTTACGAGGGTCAAGGGATGACAAAAGACGTTAAGGTCGCCAAAGAATACTTCGGTAAGGCTTGTGATTTGGGCGACCAAGACGGCTGCGACAACTATAAAAACTTGAACGAACAAGGTATTTAAGTTTGTTCAACGGTTTAATTAGAGAAATCGCGCAGGTCTCGAGTTTCGACGGACGAACGCTGAAGCTAAGGGCAAAATACCGCCCTTCTCTTGGCGACAGCGTGGCGGTAAACGGCGCATGTCTAAGCGTCACAAAAGTGAGCGCGAGCGGTTTCGAGGTCGAGCTTAGCAGTGAAAGCGCGGCATTGCTCGCCACCGAAAACTTTCGCGGGCGAGTTCATATCGAACCCGCTATGAGGCTAGGAGAACGCATAGACGGACATCTCATGCAAGGCCACGTCGATGGAATCGGCATAATAGAGCGAGTGCAGGGTCTCGCCGTGGGGCGCGATTTTTTTGTGCGCTTGCCACGCGAATTGTTGCCTTTTGTAGCAACCAAAGGCTCTATCGGCGTCGACGGCGTGAGCCTAACCGTAAACGAAACCACGAAAACCGGCGTGCGCCTTACTCTCATACCGCTGAGTCTCAAAGACACGCTATTCGCGGACTACCGCGAGGGTAGGCGCGTCAATATCGAAACCGATCTACTCGCACGCTACGCAGCGAGGATTCTCGGCTTCGCGGGAAGTTCAAATTTGAAAAATAATTCGGATTTAACTTGGGACGAAGCGGAGTTCTATGCGAAAATTTATTGAGAGCGAGCGCGTTTTGGCGGGCGAAACGACCCGCGAGGGCGGAGTGAGCACGGGCGCGTATGCCTCGCTAAATCTTGCTTTTCACGTGGGCGACAATTCGCTCGCCGTGAAAAAAAACCGCGAAATTCTTCGCAAGCGATTGGGAGCCCAAAAGCTCGTATTTATGGAGCAAATCCACGGAACAAACGCGCGCGAAATCGTAGAAAGCGACCTTAATTCAAATTTAAATTATACCGAAAATTTAGTCCGCGAAACCGGACAATGTCGCGAAGCGTGGGGTTCCGGGGCGGTGAGCCACGGGCGCAAAGGAGCGGCTTTGTCGCGATGCGAAATCCAAACCCATAATTCAAATTTGAATTATATCGACGTGCCACAATGCGACGCGATTTTCACAAAAATCCCGGGCGTCGCGCTGTGCGTCATGGTCGCAGACTGCTCGCCGGTGCTGATTTACGATCGCTCCCAAAACATCGTCGCCGCCGTCCACGCCGGGCGCGCGGGAGTTTGCGGCGAAATAGTGAGCAAAACGCTTCGCGCTATGAATTCGCGAGGCGAGGACGTGGAAATCTGGGTCGGAGCGCGAATTTTGGGGAGTTGCTACGAAATTGGCGAGCTAGATCTGGGCGAATTTTCGCGCTTTGTGCGAGACGGGCGATTTGATATGAGCGCGGCTCTTCGCGCAGAGCTTGCAAAGCTTGGCGTGAGGCGAGCGCATTTTGAGCAGATTTGCACGCATTGCGATCCGCGCTTTTTTTCATACCGCAGGGATGGCGTTTGCGGACGTTTTTGCGGATTTATCATGCTAAGGGACTAAGATGTACGACGAGTTTAAGAGCGCGGATTTGGAATTAACCTTGATAGCGCAAAACGCGAGGAAATTCGGGATAGAAGCGTTACAAAACGCGGAGGTCTTGAAGCTACTCTTCGCCACCCCCGCGCCAAATCTAGGCGAAACGACCTTGGAAGCGATAAAGAGCGTTTTTAGCGCGCTCGAAGAAGTAAAACGAAATTCTCAGATGAGTGGGTAATTCAAATTTGAACTACCAATCCGTAGCAAAATCCTCCACTCTCGCTTCTTCTCCAAATTTCTTACGAAGCGTCGTCTCGAAAATCCGACTAAAAAATCTTTCTTTCCCAAGCGCGATAATTTCATCATTTAGCCACAACAAAAGCGACACGTTGCCTTTGCGTACAGCAGGAGCGATGACTTCCATTCGTCCAAATTTCGTTATTCCGGCGACGAAATCAGGATGTTCGTGCGCCCATGGGATAAGAACAATATTACCGTCCGCCAATCCGTTCGCCTCGCCTCGCGCGAGGATTTCAAACGCTTCTGGAAACGTCGCGGCCTCGATAATTTCAACTTTATGTAAATAATGCTCTTGCAGATATTTAAACGCGGTTGTGCCTTTTACAACCACGAGTCTTTTGCCTATTAGTTCGTCTTCACTTGTCAAAGGCGCGGATTTTGGCGAAACTACGCCCAAAAATACCTTCATATAAGGCGCGGCAAAATCCACCGCTATATCGCGCTCGCGAGTTTGCGTGAGATAGTCGAGCATAATGTCAACCTCATCGTTATCCAAAACGGCGATACGAGCCGACGGCGCGACGTGAACGCTCTCTAAGCGCACGCCAAGGTCGGCGGCTAAGCGGTTTGCAAGTTCTTGGTCGTATCCTCGCCAAATGCCGTTTGCATCGATTATCCCAAGAGGAGAAGACTCGGGCGTACGAGTGCAAATACGGATAAACCCACTTTCTCTGATTTCTTTTAACGTCCTAGCCTCCGCGCTTTGCAATATCGCGGTAACCGCCAAAAATAAAGCGAATACGAATCCGACTAGTTTAAATTTGAAGCGCAAATTATTCTCCAAGATAATTTTCAAATTTGAATTGTAGCAAATAAAAAATAAAATTGAGATTTAATTTAATGAAGGTTCGAGCCCGTCACACTCGCAAACTCGCTCGTGGCAATAGCGAATCAAATTTTTGAAAGCAAGCGAAAACGGACGCGAAGATAAAACAAAAAGTCTATCTATGCGACGTTTTCGCAAGACGAGCCCAATAACTAAAAAAACGCAGAGCCTTAATTATTTGCAGCGATTTACGCTCGTCGCTTTTAGATTTTCAGGCGTCGTTCCTTTGCACGGTAGCGTGATTTCCAACACGCTTTCGCTAAGCTGGCGAATACGCGGATCTCTCGCGTTGTGCTTTAGATTCCACATTGCCCCGCTCATAGGATCGACGACGAGCCAGCCAAATAGCCCAAGCCCGGTAAGAGCCGCATTTCCGGCACCGTATTCCACGCTAGCGCGAGGTTTCAACAAAAATACCACGTCGTCGTAGCCATCCTTAGAAACTGTGACTTTATAGGTCTTGCCGCGCCAAAACTTATGCTTGGTTTTAAGGTCTAAGCGCACTGGCGTTTGACCTTTGTAGATGAGTTGGTTTTCATTTGCATCGCGGATAAAAATCGTGGCGAATTCGGGCTTGCTATCAAATTGCACAATTTGTCCCTCACTCTCGTCTCTAGTCATCGTCGCACAACCGGTGAACATCGCCGACACTGCACCTACAAGCAAAAATTGCAAAATTTTTTTCATGTATTTACCTTTAAAATTAAACTGCGAAATTATAGTTAAAACCTGCTTAGATTAAACTTGTTTTGCTATAATTGCGCCAAAAAAAGGGCAAAATAATGAAAAGAATAGTGGTAAAAGTGGGCTCGCACGTGCTTAGCGACGAGAACCGTATCAGCGAGGCGCGAATCGCGGGGCTTTGCGAGTTTTTAGCCGAACTCGCGACGCGCTACGAGGTCGCTTTGGTGAGTTCGGGCGCGATAAACGCGGGCCGCATCAAATCAAATATCGAAAAAACTTCGGTAATAAACCGCCAAATGCTCGCCGCAATCGGCCAACCCCATCTCATGGCGATTTACGAGCGCGAACTAGCCAAATTTGGCATTATGGGCGCGCAGATTTTGCTCACGGCTAGCGATTTTGACTCGCGAAAACGCACCTGGCACGCCAAAAACGTGATTTGCGGACTTTTGGAGCGCGGGATTTTACCTATCATAAACGAAAACGACGCGACCGGTATCGCCGAAATCGTCTTCGGCGACAACGATAGGTTGAGCGCGGGCGTCGCGCATTATTTCGACGCCGATTTGCTCGTGATTTTAAGCGACATCGACGGATATTACGATAAAAATCCCGGCGTTTACAAAGACGCCAAAATCCGCCCCTTAGTCTGCGAAATCAATCCCGCCGAACTCGAAGCGCCCGCCGACGCGGGCAGCGCAATGGGAACGGGCGGAATCGTCACCAAACTCAAAGCCGCCGATTTTTTGCTTCAAAACGACAAACAAATGTTTCTCGCAAGCGGATTCGACCTAAGCGCGGCGAGAGATTTTTTGCTAAACGGCAAGCAAACGGGCGGCACGCTCTTTCGCGCGACGAAGCGAAACCTCGACGAAAGTTTCATCACAAGCGAGCACGCCGAACTCGAATGATTTCAAATTTAATTCAAATTTGAATAGAATTTGGCTAATATCGCGTTTTATTTTTTGAAGAAGGTATAAATTTGATAAAAAACTTAATTTTGAGCACAATTTTAGCCGCGACGATGAGCGGCTGCGCCGGGGATTTTTGGTCGTTTTTTGGGAGCAAAAGTAAAAACGCGGTCGCCCTAAAAGCTCCCAAAGCACAATATATCAAAGGCACTATAGCCGTCAAAACCCCCAATAAATCGGGCTTTTGCTACGCTATAAACGCCAAAGAGCCAAGCGCGCGCCCTAGCACAATCACGGGATGTTGCTACGACGGAAGTTTTGCTAAGGGCGATTTGGTTTACGCCCAAGTCGAGGGCGCGGAAATCACCTACATGCGTCGCCTCATCGCCAACTACGTCGCGCCCGAACGCTCGCACGCTCGCGCTATCCAAGGCTCGTCTCGCCACGACAAAAAGTCCGCCGTCTCCCTACCAAGCGAGGAAAAAATAAGTTTTTAAAAATCGCGCGAAAAGTTTTTATCTTTACCGTCCGTTTGCCAAAAGATCTTATAATTTCATCAAGCAATTAATTTAACTCCTTTCAAAAATCCCCTTCTTACTTCGGACGAGTTTTTCAAGAGCTCGCCCGAGTTTGTGGGCTTCGCGCCCCATATTTTCAAATTTGAACCTTCGTTTTCTCTATTCAAATTTGAATTAAGCCTTTTTATGGTAAAATACGCCGTTTTATGCTCAAAGGAAAGCTATGAAAAAACCAAAAATTATACTTCTCGCGGGACTTTGCGCCACTTTTGCCGCAGGAGTAGACTTAAACTCCACGGTGCCCGCCAACGATAGTCGCTATGTCATCGAGGCCAAGGGCGAATTTGGTCGCGAGCTAAAAAATCTCGTCGAAAAATATGCCAAAGACGGCAACGCCAGCGTCAATATCTACCAAGGCGGTAGCGCGACCGGACTTGACGACAGCCGTTTCCTTAATATCGGCGTCAATCGTAATCAATTTTTTAATATCACCGCAGGCGAACAAATTTACATCAAACGCTGCCAAAGTTGTCACGGCGAAAAGGGCGAGAAGAGAGCCTCCGCTCACTCCAAACGCCTCAAAGACATGAGCGCCGAAGATATCGAAGCGGCGATAAACTCATATTCTAACGACGGCAATTACGGTGGCAGTCAAAGAGATGTCATGCAAACCGAAGCCCAAAGGATAAGCTACCGCGATCTTGGCAACGTCATCGCCTACTTAAAGGGTGAAAACGCGTTCTTGATGAATCAAGAAAACCTCGGCAACGGCGATATTTCAACCAAGCCAACCAACCAAGGCACCTATCTAGAATGATTTATTGATTTTACAGACAAAATCTGCTAAAATCGCGCATTTAAATTTGAAATAAGGAGTAAAGATGAAGAAATTTTCACTTATCGCCGCTTGCGCTCTTGCGGCTAGCGCGCTAAACGCGGGCGAGGTAAAAGTCGGCGTCGTCATGCCGATGACGGGCGCGGTCGCCGCATACGGTCAAGTAGCGTGGACGGGCATCGAAATCGCCAACAAAATCGAGCCAAAGACCAAAAAAGGCGACGATATCAAACTAGTCCTAATCGATAGCAAAGGCGATAAAGTCGAGGCGACAACCGCCGCAACCCGCCTTGTTACGGAAGATAAAGTAAGCGCGATTATCGGCGAAATGGTCACCGGCAATACCCAACAAGTCCTCCAAATCGGCGAAGAGAAAAAAATCCCCGTCATCGCTCCGGCAGCCACAGCCGACAAACTTCTCGATAGAGCGAAATTTGGCGCGCGCGTGACATTCATGGACTCTTTTCAAGGCGTTAGCTTCGCTAAATACGCCGGCGAGAAGCTAGGCGCAAAAACAGCCGTCATCATCACGGATCAATCCACCGCGTATTCTTTGGGTCTAGCTAAAGCGTTTAAAAAAGAATTTGAGAAAAATGGCGGCAAGGTCTTGAAAGAGCTCAAAATCAGCAGTGGCGACAAGGATTTCAAAGCGGTCGTTTCTCAAGTGGGTAGCCTAAATCCGGATCTCGTCTATGTGCCGACCTACTATCAAGAGGCTTCGATGATTATTCGCCAAGCGCGCCAAATCGGACTTAAAAACGCATTTGCTAGCGGCGACGGCGTGAGCGACGATAAGTTTATCCCACTCTCGGGCGAAGCGAGCGAAGGCTATCTATACACAGACGTGTTTGACAGCACCAATCCTCCTACGCCAAAAAGCAAAATCTTCATCGACGAATATGAAAAAGCCAAAGGCAACCGCGATATTCCGGGCTTTACCACACTTGGCGCGGACGCGTATTTCTTGCTTCTCGACGCAATAAATCGTTGCGAAAATCCAAACGATAGCATTTGCATCAACGAAAAAATCAAAGAAACCAAGAATTTCGAGGGCGTCTCGGGATACATCAACATCGACAAAAAGGGCAACGCGGTTCGCTCTTTGGTCATAAAAGAAGTCAAGGGCGGCAAGTTCGTCTATAAAGACACCGTAAATCCATAAGACTTCGGCTTTTCGCTAGTTCAAATTTGAATATTCAAATTTGAACTGCTATTTTCAAATTTAAACCTTTCAAATTTGAAATATCTCGGATGTCGGGCTATTTCAAATTTGAATTATTTTTTTATATCATTTTGATAGTATTCAAATTTGAACAATCAAAAAATTATCGCGACTACTCGTCTGCCATGCGTAAAGACTGGTCGCTCGGAGAATTATGGACAGTTTATTATTTTTCCAACAAATGATCAACGGCTTTGGCTTAGGCTCGATGTATGCTCTCATCGCTATCGGCTATACCATGGTTTATGGTGTTTTGCGCCTGATTAACTTCGCTCATGGCGACATCATGATGGTAGGCGCCTACTGCGCGCTATTTGCAATGACGTCGCTAAATCTGCCTTTTGTGTTCGCGCTCATCTTAGCCGTTACGGTTGCCGTATTGCTGGGCGTGAGCACCGACAAAATCGCCTACAAACCCCTTCGCTCCGCGCCTCGTATATCTTTGCTAATTACCGCCATCGGCGTGAGTTTTTTACTTGAAAACGCCTTTCAAGTGCTTTTTGGCGCGACGCCAAGGCCGTTTTTGGTGCCCGAAACCTTCCTCAAAATCATCACTGTGGGTTCGTTTCGCGTCACGCTTACTTCCGTGCTAGTCCCCATCATCACGCTCGCGCTACTTGCTTGCGTGCTTTTCGTGCTTTACCGCACGAAATACGGCATGGCGATACGCGCTTTGGCATTTGATATAGAGACCGTCAATCTCATGGGTATAGACGCGAACCGCATTATTTCCATCGTCTTTGCCCTAGGCTCGGCGCTAGCTGCCGTAGGTGGCGTTTTTTGGGCGCTTAGCTATCCTAGCATAGACCCGCTCATGGGTATGTTAATCGGTCTTAAAGCCTTTGCCGCCGCGGTTTTAGGCGGCATAGGTAGCGTGGGTGGCGCGGTTTTGGGAGGCTTTATCATAGGATTTACCGAAGTCGTCGCGGTCGCGATTTTCCCGGATTTAGCGGGTTTCAAAGACGCGTTTGCGTTTATTTTCCTTATTCTCGTGCTGCTCTTTAAACCGACCGGCATTTTGGGCTACAACTTCGAAAAAAGCAGGTTTTAATCATGAAAATAACGAATATTTTATTTTTCGCCCTCGCGCTTGGCTTCGTGCTGCTAGCCAATACTTTCTTTGGCGAATACGGCCTAAGAATCGCCAACAATATCGCTATTTTTATCATTTTGGCGATTAGTTACAATCTCATCAACGGCGTTACGGGACAATTTAGTCTAGAACCAAACGGCTTTGTCGCCGTGGGAGCTTACGTGGCGGCTTTGCTTTTACTAGACGCGGACGCGAAAGTTTATCAATTCGACGCGCAAGATCCCGCGCCTTTTATTTTGGCAATCCACGTAAATAACTTTATTTTGGCGATGATTATCAGCGGTATTTGCGCCGCCATTCTCGCGGCCGTGCTTGCGATGCCGGTTTTCCGCGTAAGGGGGGATTATCTAGCTATCGTAACGCTTGGATTTGGCTTTATTATCCAACTTCTAGCCGTCAATTTCCCCGAATATACCAACGGCTCGCTAGGACTAAACGAAGTCATGGCGAGGGACGCCGAAGATAATCTAGTCCGCTACACGAATATTTTTTACAGTGGCGGCGTGGCGATAATCGCGGTAATCGTCATTCTAAATATAGTCTATTCCAAATTTGGCCGCGCGATGAAGGCGGTAAGAGACGACGAAGACGCGGCTGGAGCTATGGGCATAAACGTTTTTGCCACTAAAACGGCGGCCTTTTGCGTGAGCGCGTTTTTTGAGGGTATGGGCGGCGCGTTGCTTGTAGGACTTCTTGGTAGCGTGGGACCAGATCAATTTACTTTCTTATTTACTTTCCAACTACTCATCATTATCGTCCTTGGCGGACTTGGAAGCACGAGCGGAGCGATACTTGGCACAATTTTGGTCATCGGAGGTAGCGAGTGGCTACGCTTCCTTGACGAACCTATGCATATTTTTGGCTACGACACACCCGCGCTCCCGGGACTTCGCATGGTCGTCTTTTCGGTCGTGCTTATTCTTGTGATGATTTTCGCTAGAAGCGGCATTATGGGAAGGTATGAACTTGGCGAAGTTATCGCTATCGTTCGCTCCCGCCTATGGAAAAAGGGGAATGAGCGATGATTTTAGAGCTTAATAATATTAGTAAAAATTTTGGCGGAGTGCAGGCTATCACCCCGACCAGTTTTGGCATAGAAAAGGGCGAAATTTTCGGTCTTATCGGACCAAACGGCGCGGGCAAAACCACTATGTTTAACATCATAACGGGAGCTTACGCGCCTAGTAGCGGAGAGGTCGTGTTTGAGGGCGCGAACATCACGAATGTGAAGTCTTACAAACGCGTAAATTTAGGTATCGCGAGAACTTTTCAAAATATCAGGCTCTTTACTTCGATGAGCGTGCTTGAAAACGTGCTTATCGGTCTAAATGGCTCGATGAAATATAGCTTTTTAGAAGCAGCATTGCACCTTGGTCGCTTCCGTCGCGCCGAAAACCGCGCCAAACAAAGAGCCAGGGAGCTACTCGACGAGCTTGGAATACTCAAATTTGAAAACGAAAACGCCGCAAATCTCAGCTATGGTCAACAACGCAAAGTCGAAATCGCGCGCGCTCTCGCGACGAACCCGAAATTGCTTTTGCTAGACGAGCCGGCAGCCGGCATGAATCCTAGCGAAACCGACGAACTAGCCGAGCTTATTTCAAATTTGAAACTTCGCAGAGGGCTTAGCATCCTGCTCATCGAGCACGATATGAAGTTTGTCAATCGTCTGTGCGACCGCGTCCTTGTGCTCGACTATGGTAAGGTGATTTTTACGGGCAAGCCAAGCGACGCCGTGCAAAACAAAGAAGTTATAACCGCGTATTTGGGGGATTTTTTGGAATGATAGACGTAAAAAATCTGCACGTATATTATGGTGTAATCGAGGCGGTCAAAGGCATAGATTTTAACGTTCAAACCGGTCAAATCGTGAGCTTAATAGGCTCAAACGGCGCGGGCAAAACCTCGACACTAAACGCGCTCATTAACGCCGTCAAACGCACTGGCGACATTAACTTCCTAGGCTACGAGACCCGCCGCCACAAAACCGCTACTATCGTGCGCCAAGGTATCGCGCTAGTACCAGAGGGCAGACGCGTTTTTATCAACCTCACGGTCGAAGAAAACTTGCGTATGGGAGCGTTTAACAACTCCGAAAACTACGAGCACTTGCGCGATGAAATGTACGAGCTCTTCCCTCGCCTAGCGCAGAAAAAAACGGCGCTAGCAGGCACCTTAAGCGGCGGCGAAGCGCAAATGCTGGCTATCTCGCGAGCCCTTATGAGCGAGCCCAAACTCCTCATGTTAGACGAGCCGAGCCTCGGTCTCGCGCCCAAAATCGTAAGCGAAGTTTTCGATATTTTGTTGCGCTTAAAAGACGAGGGCATCACGATTTTATTAGTCGAACAAAACGCGTTTTTGGCACTCAAAATCAGCGATTACACCTACGTGCTCGAAAACGGCAAAATCGTCATGGAAGGCCCTTCTAAGCTCATGATGGGTAATGAAGAAATCAAGAAAAAATATCTTGGCGCGTAAGTCCGCGCTATTTCAAATTTGAATATGAGGTAAAAATGGATTTATTTAGAAGACTTTTTTTGAGTATGGGCGCGGCGATTGCGTTATTTTTGATATTTGCTGTGGCTTGCGGCGTGGCGACCTTTATCGAGAGCGCGCACGGCACGGAAACCGCGTGGGCGCTAGTATATGGCACGGCGTGGTTTGGCTTTGTGCAGCTACTTTTGGGACTAAATCTGCTTTACAACCTATTCAAATTTAAATTATTTACGCTCAAAAAACTACCCGCTCTCGTTTTTCACGCGAGTTTTCTTTTTATGCTAGTGGGCGCGGCGCTTACTCGTTATGTGGGCGTCGAGGGGCAAATGCATATCCGAGAAGGCGGCGTGGCGGATAGCTTTGTGACAGCCCAAAGCTACATTCAGCTAAGGGCTTTTGACAAAAACGTTTCGTTTATAGCAAGCGAGCCAAAATACATCTCGCGCACCGGACAAAATAACTTCAAAATCAATCTCGACGTGGACGGCGAAAAAGCCGTAATGACTTACAAAAGTTATTTGCCAAACGCGGTTTATGGCTGGAAGGAAGCCGAAGGCGGCGAGCCCGTGGTCGAGCTTATGTTTTCTAGCGAAGAGAGAAGCCAAAACGTCGTTTTGCGCCGCGGGCAAAGCATCGAAGCGGGCGCGCTTAGCGTGAGTTTTGAAGACAAACCGACTCAGCCAAATTTCGTGCAAATCAGCCTGAGAGACGGCGAATTTTTCATATCGACAAACGCCGATCTTAACGTCACGAGTATGACAGATATGAGCGTGAGCGCGGTCGAAAAAAATAAAGAGCTCAAATTTGAACCGCTCAAACTTTATCGCACGGGCGAGCTTGATTTCGCCGCAAAAAATCTACTCGCGCACGCCACGCATGGAGTCAAGGAAGCCGGCTCTAACGTCAAAGGCGTGCCGGCTATCGTCGCGGAGCTTGATTTTAAGGGCGTTAAAAGGGAGGTCGTGATGTTTGAGAATTCTATGCCGATGCCGGTTAAGGTCGCGGACAAGTATTTTGAAGCGGGTTGGTCGCCAATGAGCGTAAGGCTGCCTTTTGCCATCAAGCTTGACGATTTCGAGCTCAAACGCTATCCGGGCTCAAACTCGCCGATGAGTTACTCTAGCTACGTGCAAATCCTCGATAACAACGCGAGCGAACCGTATCACATCTATATGAATCACGTGCTTGACAAAAACGGCTACCGCTTTTTCCAAAACAGCTACGACCAAGACGAGCTCGGCACGGTCCTTTCGGTCAATCAAGATCCCGGCAAAATCCCCACATACATAGGCTATTTCTTGCTTTCTTTGGGCTTGCTGCTAAATATCATCAACCCATATTCGCGCTTCCGCAAGCTTTCAAATTTGATTAACAAAAGCGACGAACAAAGCGCGGAGGGTTCAAATTTGAAAAAAAGCGGCAAAAAGGCGAGTTCAAATTTGAAAAGTTTGCTTGCCATATTCACTCTTGGCGCCGCAATTTTCGGAGCGAGCGTGAGCGAGGCCGCGCCTATGCGCGACTCTAGCATGAATTTGCCTCGCATCGACGAAGCCCACTCGGCGCAAATCGCGACTTTGATAGTCCAAAGCGCGGACGGGCGCATGAAGCCTTTTGACACTGTGGGCCATGAGGTGCTAAACAAACTTTATCGCTCGGACAAATACGAAGGCATGAAGGCGCGCGATGTGGTGCTTTCGATGATGGTAAATTCAGACTTTTGGCGAAAAGCCCCTATCGTCAAAGTCAGCGACAAGCAGCTCAAAAAAATCCTAGAGATTCCCGAAACTCAAAAATTCGCCTGCTTCGAGGACTTTTTCGCAAAAGACGGCGAATACTCCTACAAGCTCACCAAATACAGCGAACTAGCCAATCGCAAGGCTCCGGCTTCTCGCGGCACGTTTGACAAAGAAGTTATCAAAGCCGACGAAAAACTAAATATCCTTTATATGGTGTTTATGGGCGAAATGTTCCGCACTTTGCCAAAACAAAACGACGCGAACAACACCTGGTATTCGCCCGCCGGCGCGTCGATGAACTTTTCGGGCGAAGAAGGCACGCGCGCGGTTTCGCTCTTGCAAGATTACTTCACCGGTGTAGTTGACGCGCAAAATAGCGGCGATTGGAGCGAAGCAAACGCCGCTTTGAGCGCTCTCAAAGAATATCAAAGCAAATACGGCGCGAGCGTCATGCCGAGCGAGAATAAAATCAAATTTGAACTAGCCTTCAACAAATACAAGATTTTCGAGCGATTGACGCCTGTATATTTGCTAGCGGGTTTCGCGCTATTAATCGTGGTATTTGCCAAAATGATCGCCCCGCGCTTGCGCCTAAATCTAGCGTTTAAGGCGGTTTATTATATCAATATCGCCGCTTTCATCGCCCACACCATGGGGCTTGGTATGCGCTGGTATATAGCCGAGCACGCGCCGTGGAGCGATAGCTATGAGAGTATGGTTTACATCGCATGGGCGCTCGCGTTTAGCGGTATGATTTTCTCGCGCCGCTCTGCCATCGCGCTTGCGCTTACTTCGATTTTAGCGGGCGTGACGCTCTTTGTCGCGCACCTTAGTTGGCTTGATCCGCAAATCACCAACCTCGTGCCGGTGCTCAAAAGCTATTGGCTCACAATCCACGTTAGCGTCATCACGGCAAGCTATGGGTTTTTGGGGCTTTGCAGTCTGCTCGGGTTTTTCACTCTCGTGCTTTTCGCGATTCAAGGCAAAAAAGAAAACAAAGAACTCACCCGCAATATCCTCGAGGCTACCCGAATCAACGAAATGGCGATGATTTTGGGTCTTAGCCTTCTTGTCGTGGGCAACTTCCTCGGCGGCGTGTGGGCAAACGAGAGCTGGGGTCGCTACTGGGGCTGGGATAGTAAGGAAACGTGGGCGTTAGTAAGCATTTTAGTCTACGCCGCGGTCGTGCATATGCGCTTTGTGCCAAGCCTAAACTCGCAATACGCGTTCGCGGTCGCCTCACTGTTTGCTTATTGCGCGATTATAATGACGTATTTTGGCGTCAATTTTTACCTCAGCGGCATGCACAGCTACGCCGCGGGCGATCCTGTGCCGGTGCCCGATTTCGTATGGATTAGCCTAGCGATAATGATAGGCGTGAGCCTTGCCGCGCTTAGAGGCAAAGGATATTCAAAGACCCTCTAATGCGCGCGGAAGTTTTGCTTGGAATTTTGGGTTTTGCGGGCGTAGCCTTTTTGGGCGTATTTGGCTTCGTGCTTTTTTCGCTCGTTCGCCGCATGCGCCCCAAATCCAAGACACGCGACGTTTTAGCCGCGCTGAAAAGCGGTGAGAAAGTTAGTCTCGCGGAACTTAACGGCTATTTAGAAACTTTCAACGTCTCTTCTAGCGCCCTTTCTTTAATCGGAGATTATTTCATCGCAAACTTTAAGCTACCCGAAAATTTTAAAGCAGAAAGCAAAGAGCCTTCTCACAAACCTTACGCGACTTTTCTAGCGCTTTTTATTTCACAGTTCAAAACTGACGCCAAAATCATCTCGCAATTTGACGCCAAACTCAAAAAATCCTCCCCCGATCTCAAAATAGAAATCGAAAAGTTAGAGGCCAAATACCTATCCGGCGGCAAGTAACAATCTCGGTTCTCATGTCCAAGACCTATTCGTTTATTTAGTTATTCTCCCCATTTAAATTTGAATTAGGAACGCATTTTGCTTTCAAATTTGAAAAGGAGAGCAAAATGAACAAGGTTTTAAATTCGCTTGTAAGTGGGGCTTGCGCCAAAAGTCTTTCTGAAATAAACGCCAAAAGCAAAGAAATCGCACAAAAGTTCGCCGATTTACTAGAAACGGGCGACAAGAGCGACGAAGAGCTAAAACAAGCCGCGCTAGAACTCGCAAGCGAAGATGAATTCGCCGGCAATGCGCTAAAAGCGGCGTTTGATGGCGATAGCGTCGCACTCAAATCCGCTCTAAACGCGGTCGCGACAAAGATTTTGGGCGGAGCGATCGACGAAAATGACGCTCTTTTAGCGGGGCTCCTTGGTAGCGACAAATTGGGCGACGACGCGATTTTAGCTGGAGCGTTTGGTAAGAACGATATTTTAGGCGTTTCATCGCTCGCGGACACCTTAAATAAAGTCGCGTTGGAAAGCGGCGACCCTAAAATCGCGAGCTTAGCCGAAAAACTAAGCGACAAAACGAAAAATTATTGGAGCGAGCGAGCAAACCGCAAAAGAGAACTCGCCGAACAAGTCGAGCGCCGCGAGCGTCGCAAAGAAAACATCGAAGCCGCTCGCCAAAAAAGGGAGCAAAATCGCGATATAGAAAACCAAAAAGCGCAGGCTCGCCGCGCCGCAAGGAAAGCATAAAATTTGTAGCTTTAAGAACGGTTTGTCTTTTGTGTCGCAATCGCCGCGAGTGACGCGCGAAATCATCATAAAATCCTTCAAAATCCTTCGCCGCGAAGTCAAATTTGAAACCCAAAATGCTTATATTCAAATTTGAACCTCACCTCACCCTGCTCAAATTTCAAATTTAAAATTGTAATTTCAGTTACATTTTGTTATAATCGTGGTTCAAATTTGAATAAAGGTTCGTAAATGACCGTAAAATCAACCGCAAAAATGTCGCAAAAAACAAAGCAACGCCGCGAGATGATACTCTCCGCCGCGCTCGAGCTGTTTTTAAAAAACGGCTACGAAAACACTAGTCTAGGCGATATTATCGCGATTAGCGGCGGGTCTCTTTCTAGTGTTTATTCGCTTTTTGGCGGCAAAGACGGGCTTTTTCACGCTATCATAGAACGCGGGGTGAGCGAGTTTGTGGCAGGCGTACGTCGCGGTGTGGAGGCGCATGAAAATGCAGAGCTAAGGGAGTTTCTCACGGCATTTGCCAACGCTTACGTGCAGATGGCTTTCGAACACGAGTCGCTCGCTATTAAGCGCCTCATCGTGAGCGAATCCTTCAAACAAAATATGAGCGTGATAAAGATCTTTCACGAGCACGGCGTGATTCCGTTGCACGCGATACTCACGGATTATTTCGCGCGCTCGCCCAAAACCGTCGGCATGAGCGAAGAAGAGGCAAACCTCGCGGCGTTTCGCTTTTGTTTGATTTTGGAAGAGCCGATTGCTTATCGCATCGAAGTTTTGGGCGAAAAAATTTTTACCACCGAGGGTGAAAAAAGAGCGTGGGTCAAAAATTGCGTAAATTTCTTTTTGAAAGGAATAGGCGAATAGCGGTGGTTTGGGGTTATTTCAAATTTGACAATTAAGTTTTTTTTAGATAAAATTCCGAACTTTTTTACATTTTTGTAATGGTAATTACTTTTTAAAGGCGATTTTTATGAATAAGATTTTGGGTTTTGCATTGTTGGCTGCGTTTGTCGCGGGATGTGGTGGCGAAAATAAAAAAGCGGGCGCGGGCAATCAAATGCCGCCAATGCCCGTGGGAACAGTTGTAGCCAAGCAAGCCGACGTGCCGCTAGTCTTAGAGTTCAACGGTCAAACTACGCCCGAACTTGACGTGGTCGTGCGCGCTAAGGTTTCAGGAACGATAGAAAAGCAGTTTTTCAAACCCGGTCAAGCCGTCAAAGAAGGCGACCCTCTCTACCTCATCGATCAAGCCAAATACAAAGCCGCTTTTGAAAACGCTCTAGGCAGCCTAAACGTCGCCGAAGCTACGCTCGCAAACGCCACGGCGGATTATAATCGCGCCGGAAAACTCAAAGCCGCAAGCGCGATTTCTCAAAAAGAATACGACGCCGCTCAAGCCGCTTACAAAAGCGCGCAAGCCAACGTCTCCGCGTCTAGAGCCAACGTAAAAAACGCCAAAATCGACCTTGATTATTCCACCGTCACAGCACCGTTTGACGGAGTCGTGGGCGACACAAAAAAAGACGTAGGCTCTTACGTTACTAGCGGTGACGCGGATTTAGTGCGTCTAACCAAACTCAATCCGATTTTTGTCAAATTTGGCGTTAGCGACAAACAAAGACTAGAAATCAACGAGCGTATGGCAAAAGGCGAATGGGGCAAGGATAGCGCTCGCGTCGCTATAGAGGCAAACGGAAAAGACTATAACGGCACCCTTGTCTTCATCGACAATATCGTAGATTCAAACACCGCCACAGTCGATGCAAAAGCAAGCTTTGACAATCCCAAATTTGAATTAACGCCGGGAGTTTATACCAAAGTTCTCGTTTACGGTTTCCACCAAAAAGCGGGCTTTGAAATCCCACAAGTGGCGATTTTGCAAGATCTCGCCGGCTCGTTTGTTTATGTCGTAGAGGATGGTAAAGTCGCCAAACGTCCTATAAAAATCGCTAGCCAAGACGCAATCACGGCGGTGATTTCGAGCGGGCTTAAAGACGGTGACGTAATCATCACCGATAACTTCAAAAAAATCAATCTCGGTCAAAGCGTCCAACCGGTACCTTCCGCAAATGCACAAGCGAAAGGCAATAAATAATGTTTTCTAAGTTTTTTATCAACCGTCCGGTTTTTGCGAGCGTTGTCTCCATAATCATCGTTATCGCGGGAACTCTTGGACTATCCAACTCTGGCGTGGAAGAGTATCCCCAACTCACTCCGCCTCAAATCGTCGTCAGCGCGACTTATAACGGTGCGGACGCGCAAACAATCGCCGACACCGTAGCCGCTCCGCTCGAAAATGCGGTAAACGGCGCGAAAAATATGATTTATATGAAAAGCACCTCTTCGGCCTCCGGCGAAATGAGCCTGAGCGTGTATTTTGATATCGGCACAGACCCCGACGAAGCTAAAGTCGATATCAACAACCGCGTAAGTCCCGTGCTAAATACTCTACCTGAAGACGTGCGCCGCGTAGGCGTAAGCGTGTACGAGCGCAATCCAAAC
>ONQI01000110.1 GCA_900319915.1 uncultured Campylobacter sp. | reverse complement strand
GAAATCGCCTTTTAAGAAATTAGGCTTACCTACCGCGACTACGATGATATCGGCTCTAAGAGAGTGCTCTTTCAAATTTGAAGTTTTAGAGTGCGCCACGGTTACGGTCGCGCCCGCGTTTAGAAGCAAATTTGCCATAGGCTTGCCTACAATGTTGCTACGACCGATAACCAGGGCGTTTTTGCCCTCCACGTTTACGCCGTATTCGGCGAGGAGCTCCATGATGCCAAGCGGAGTGCAAGGCACGAAACCGTCGAGCCCGCTGGAGAGTTTGCCCACGTTTATGGCGTGGAAGCCGTCTACGTCTTTGTCGGGATCGATGGCGCGAAGGACTTCGTTAGTATCGATATGACGAGGGAGGGGGAGTTGCACCAAAATCCCGTCTATGCTATCATCCGCGTTTAGCACGTCGATGAGGGCGAGAAGCTCGGCCTCAGTCGTGCTCTCGGGGAGTCTATGCATAACAGAGCCCATTTCGCTAGCTAGGCAGGCTTTTTCCTTGCTCGCGACGTAGGTTTGGCTAGCTTTGTCCTCGCCCACCAAAATGACCGCGAGAGTCGGCGTAATGCCCTTTGCTTTGAGCGCGAGCACCTCGTCTTTTACTCTATCTTTTACTTTTTGGCTGACTGCCTTTCCGTCTATAAGCTTCAAATTTCGTCCTTTTTTACCTAATTTTTATTACAAAAATTGTATCATAGCGAAATTATAATTAAATTTAAGTGAGAAAAGTTGAAAATCGTCTTGATTTTTTTGTTTTTCGTTTCAAATTTGATTTCAAATTTGAACGCCGAGGATTTTATTTCCAAGGCCGAATATGGCAAAATGCTCTACCAAAATCCGCGCGGAGTGGGCTGCGACAAATGCCATGGTAAAAAGGGCGAGGGCATGCTCATCGCCAAATATAAAAATTTCGATAAAAAAGCCGGTAAGGTCGTAAATGTAGAGCTAAAAGCGCCCAAAATCAACGATCTCGAGCTTGACGAGTTCAGGGGCGCGATCAGGGATTCTAAGGGTATGATGCCGACTTATTTTCTCACGGACGGCGAAATTATCAGCTTGTATGAGTATTTGACAAATCTAAAAAAATGAAAGGATATAAAATGACAAATCAAAAAGCCTTCGCAAAAGCGCAAAAATATATTCCGGGCGGCGTGGATTCTCCCGTGCGAGCCTTTGGTTCTGTTGGCGGAGAGCCCGTCATCATCGAGCGCGGCAAAGATCAATACCTAATCGACGTCGAGGGCAACAAATATATCGACTACGTGCTCAGTTGGGGACCGCTTATTTTCGGGCACTGCGACGCGGACATCGAAGAGGCGGTGATAAAAACGGCGAAAAAAGGCCTAAGTTTCGGCGCGCCAAGTCCGCTCGAGACGACTTTGGCGAAGCTTGTATTGTCTAAATTTGATTGGCTAGATAGAATTAGATTTTGCTCGAGCGGCACGGAAGCCACGATGAGCGCGATTCGTCTAGGACGCGCTTACAGTAAAAAAGACGGCATTATCAAATTTGAAGGCTGCTACCACGGTCACAGCGATAGTTTGCTCGTCAAGGCAGGTAGCGGCGCGACGACTTTTGGATATTCTAGCTCGCTCGGCGTGCCCGCAGACTTCGCCAAACACACGCATCTAGCGGTTTACAATGACATTGAAAGCGTGAAAAAATGCTTTGCAGAGGGCGAGGTGGGTACGGTTATCGTCGAGCCGATCGCGGGAAATATGGGTCTAGTGCCGGGCGACGTAGGCTTTTTAACAGAGCTTCGCGAACTGTGCGACAAAGAAGGCGCGGTGCTGATTTTTGACGAAGTAATGAGCGGATTTAGGGCCAGCGCGCTTGGAAGTTACAAATTTAACAAAATCAAAGCCGACATCGTAACGTTCGGCAAAGTTATCGGCGGAGGCATGAGCGTGGCGGCGTTTGCGGGCAAAAAAGAAATTATGAATATGGTAAGTCCTCTTGGCGGCGTATATCAAGCGGGTACTCTAAGCGGTAATCCCGTAGCTATGGCGGCCGGAATTGCGGCGATTAGCAAGATTTTCTCGACGCAAAATTTATATGAAAAACTCAATAAAAAAGTGAAATTTATCCTAAAGGCTATGCGCGAAGCCGCCGAAGAAAAGGGCATAGCGCTTCAAACCGCGAGTCGCGGCTCGATGTGGGGATATTTTTTCAACGAAAATCCCGTGCAAAACTACGCCGACGCGCTAAAAAGCGATACCGAGATGTTCGCAAAATTTCACGCGCAAATGCTAAAAAGGGGCGTTTACCTCGCGCCTAGCCAATTCGAG
>ONQI01000029.1 GCA_900319915.1 uncultured Campylobacter sp. | reverse complement strand
GTGCAGAACCAAAAACGCGGGCGTCTTTCCCGAACCCCAAAAGCCCATCATGGACTACTGGCCTCAAACCAAGCACGAGGACTATTCGGATAAAAGAGACGTCATAGACCGCCTCACACCCTATAATTTCACCTACGTCGAAAAAGTCGAGGTCGCGGGGCGTAAAGTAAGCGTCCCGCGCCGCTGCATGCACTGCGATAATCCTCCCTGCCAAAAACTTTGCGCCTTTGGCGTCATCTCTAAAAGCGCTCAGGGCGCGGTGGAAATCGACCGTAATTTTTGCTTAGGCGGGGCGAAATGCCGCGCGGTGTGCCCGTGGGGAATCCCGCAACGCCAAGGCGGCGTGGGTATATACCTCAAAATCGCGCCAAAACTCGCGGGCGGTGGAGTGATGTATAAATGCGATATGTGCGCCGATTTGCTCGCCGAGGGCAAAAAACCCACTTGCGAGAGCGCCTGTCCAAAGGGCGCGATAAAGTTTGGCAAACGAGCGGAGATTTTGGCGGAGGTAGAGCGCGCGAGGGCGGCGGGACGCCATATTTACGGGCTTGACGAAAACGGCGGCACGGCTACCGTGTATATTAGCGACGTGGCTTTTGAAGACATCGACCGCGCGATTACCGCCAAACACGCGAATAAAGCGCGAGTGGGCGTGCCGCACCTAAAACGCGTAAAAAATCCGCTCGAAGACACGCAAGTAATGGCGGAGGCCGCGCTCGTAGCGCCAATAGCGGGCGTAATCGGCGCGGGAATCGCGGCTTGGAAAAGCGCGAAAGCGGCAAAAAATATCAAATTTGAAAAAGAAATTTCAAATTTGAATAATTCAAATTTGAAAGAAGGCGCGGGCGCGGATAATTCAAATTTGAAACTAGAAAGCGAGGCAAAATAATGAAAATTTTAAGACAAAGCGCGCAAAATAGGGCGGTGCATTGGGGTGTGGCGATTAGTATTTTTGGGCTGATTTTTACAGGTATTTTGCAAATGCCGGTGGCGAAGCGATATTTTCTTACGGAAGTTCCGGGGCTAAAATGGAGTGGAGATTTTATTTTTAGCCTAAATTTGCACTATTTTTTCGCGGCGACTCTTATATTTTTCGCAGTTTTTCACGCGGTTTTTCATAGTATGCGCTCCCAGTTTGATATTTTTCCAAGAAGGGGCGACGGGATAAATAGCTACCGCGTCATAAAGGCGATGATTAGCGGCGGCGAGGAGCCGGCGAGCGGCAAATACCTGCCAGAGCAGCGTCTTGCTTACGTGGCGATTGCGCTGACGATTTTCGTGCTAATTGCTAGCGGACTAGTCAAAACCTACAAAAATATCCTCGGGCTCGACATTTCAAACGACCTCTACTATTGGGCGGCGACCGTTCATAATATCGGCATGGTGATGATAATCCTGCTCATTATCGCCCACTTACTCGCCTTTGTGCCAAAGACCAACAGAAATCTCTTGCCTTCGATGTTTAGCGGCAAAATCGATGAGGAATACGCCAAAGAAAGGCACTCGCTGTGGGATTATAAAAAAGAACAAAAATAGCGGCTTGTCTTTTGTGCCCTTTCGCGCGAGTTACGCGGACGACTTCGTTAGAATGAGCTTAATTGTCCTATTCGTCGCCTGTCGCCGCTAACAATGCGCGAAATCATCGCAAAATCCCGCACCGCGATGGTATTTTTGAAATTTCAGCGGAAGTTTCAAATTTGAATTAATCTCAAATTTGACGCGTTAAAAGCGCGCTAAAACGAAAGGACTAAACTTGAAATTACAAACGTTTCCAATTATGTTTTTCGCCGTGACTATGGGTCTGGGCGGCTTGGGACTTGCGTATATGCGCGTCGCGGAGGCGATAGGCGCTCCTAGCTGGAGTGTGAGCGCGGTCAAAATTGTCGCGAGCCTCGTTTTTGCGGTGATTTTGCTAGCTTACCTCGCCAAATGGGCGCGCTACCCCGCGGAAGTCGCCGCCGAGCTAAATCACGTCATCAAAATCAACTTTTTCGCCGCCGCGCCGATTTCGATGATTATTCTCTCCGCGCTTTGGAAGAGCTCGCCCGCGCTTTGGGGTGCGTTGTTTTACGGCGGAGGGGCGATTCTAACGGCGCTCACGTTTTACACGATTTCGTTTTGGATAAACCGCAATCTCGAAATCAAGCACTCCAATCCTGCATGGTTTATCCCGATCGTGGGAAATCTCATTGTAGTCGCGCTCGGCGAGAGCGGGTTTTGGATGTGGTATTATTTCGCGGTCGGAATGTTCTTTTACTTAATATTATTCGCGATTATATTTTATCGCATACTTTTTCACGACCAACTCGCGGTTAAGTTTATGCCGACGCTTTTTATCATGATTGCTCCGCCCGCAATTGGATTTTTGGGCTTTTTGAAACTCACGGGCGCGAACGAGCTTGACGCGTTTTCGCTTTGTATGCTGCATTTGGCGACGTTTTTCGCGCTACTCGTGGCGTTTATGTATAAAAACTTTATGAAGCTCAAATTTTTCTTGTCTTGGTGGGCTTTTACTTTCCCTACCGCCGCGCTCTCGCTCGCGTGGTACCGCGCTTATGAAATAGCGGGCAACACAGCCTTCCTAAATATTGCCGTGCTTGCATTTGCGGTGCTTTGCATGATGATAGTTTTCGTAGGCTACCACACAATCAAAAATATGCTAAACGGTAGTATCTGCGCCGAATAACCTTACTTTCCGCCCGCTTTGGGCGGAATTACGCGAAATATTGCGTATAATTTTACATATTTATCCACCGAACTTATCAAACGAGATTCAAATTTGAATTATTGCGTTCAAAATTGGCGCGCTAATTCAAATTTGAGTAATTTTGTGCTAGAATTTTACCATCAAGGAGGTGTTCTAATGAAAAAATTAGCAATTTTAGTTTTAGCTATTTGGCTTGGCGGCTGCGCGACCGGCACGCCCCAAAATAACGTAAATGTCGATAAAAACGGGCTTTATCAAATCGCCACCTTGCAATCTTTGATGCTTGGTTACTACGATCGCGTGGGTAGCGTCGCGGAACTAAAGGCGCGTGGAGATTTCGGTATAGGCACGTTTGAGGGACTCGACGGCGAGCTCGTGATGAGCGACGGCGAAGTGTGGCAAGGCGGCGCGGACGGCACGCTAAAACGTATGGACGACTCGACGGGCATACCGTTCGCGACGGTTGGATTTTTCACGCGAGATTTCGCCGTCAAACTCGGGCGCGTGAACTCGTGGGCGGAGTTTGAAACGGCTTTGGATAAAATCGTCAAAGAGCGCGGCGAAAATCTTTTTTATTTAGTTCGCGTAAGAGGCAAATTCGAGCGCGTCAAATACCGCAGCGAATACGCGCAAAAGCGCCCGTTTAAACCTCTTGCGGAGGTCATGAAAACCGACCAAACGTTTTTTGAGGACAAAAACGAGCGCGGCGAACTAGTGGGCGTGTATTTTCCGCGCTTTATGGCGGGGCTCAACGCGGCGGGCTGGCACTTTCAT
>ONQI01000032.1 GCA_900319915.1 uncultured Campylobacter sp. | reverse complement strand
TTTTTTGATTTCAAATTTGAACTTCGCGCCCGCGGTTTCAAATTTGAAACTTCCGATTTTCACAAATAATAATATTTCAAATTTGAAAGCCGTTTTCAATTCATTTTTCAAATTTGAATGCCGATTTTGATATTTCCAATCATAATTTAAACGAAAATTAAGCCACACTTTATTAAAATGCGCCCGTCGTTTTTGAAAACGATTTTCATAGACATTTATTTTTTGAGGTTAATATGCTGAAATTAGTTATCAGTTTTGTTCTCGCTTTGACGCTTGCGACTCATAGCGCGAGCGCGGCGGAGGATTACGCGAGCGCGGCGGAAAATATCAAAAAAGTTTTCGCCCAAGCGCTCGAACTCTATAAAAGCGGTAAAAACGCCGAAGCGCGCCAAATGACGCAACAAGCGTATTTCGGGCACTTTGAAAATCTCGAGGCGGGCATTCGTCTAAACCTAGGTCAAAAGAAATCTTTTGCGATGGAAAAGCAATTTGGCGACATTCGCAAGGCGATCAAAGCCGAAAAACCGCTTCCCGAAATCCAAGCGATGATGGATAGCCTAAATGCCGAGATTGCCGAGGTTTTGCCGGTCATCGAGGGCGGTCATAAGCTAGTGGCTGAAAAAAGCGAAGACGGCGGGCTCGCGGCGGCGGGGATGGCGAGCGATAATTCAAATTTGAATAGTTCAAATTTGAACGCCTCAAGCCCATGGAACGCCGTTTACAATAGTATCAAAGCCGAGCTTGACAACGCTCGCGCGGCGTATGTCAAAAAAGACGCAGACGCGCTCAAAGCCGCTCTTAATAAAGCCAAATTTGATTTATATCGCAACACTCAGCTCGAAATCGCCATTCGTCGTTACGACTCCCAAAAAATGGATCAAATGATACAACAAGTCGTCGGCGTCGCGCTCAAAGAAAACGTCGCTCTCGAAGAGGCCAAATTTGAACAAATTATCAAAGATTTCGACGATCTTATCGCGACGGCGGTAGCCAAACTTCCTAGCGAGTCTTACGCTCTCGCTCCGGTAGTCGAAGCAGTGAGCGAGGAAGAGGGCGCGGACTATGCCGCGACCGTGCAAAACATCAAGAACAAAATGGCCGCCGTGCTCGCCCTATATAACGAGGGCAAATTTGAACAAGCCGTAAGCGACGCGGGCGATATTTATTTCGACGAATACGAAGCCAGCGGCATGGAAAATACTATCGGCGCCAAAAACGTCCAACTCAAAACCGACACTGAAGCGAGTTTTAGCAAAATTGTCGCCCTTATCCAAAATAAAGCGGGCGCGGAAGCGATAAAAGCGGCGCAAGAGGAGCTCGCGCGGCAACTAGAAGCCAGTCTAGAACTCACCAAAAAATCAAGTAATTGGGATTTGTTTATTTATGCCCTTATTATCATTCTTCGCGAGGGCTTTGAGGCGCTTATCATCGTAGCCGCGGTCGTTGCGTATCTCATCAAAACGGGCAACCAAAAACGCCTGGGTATCGTGTATAGTTCGCTCACGATGGCGATTTTGCTTAGCCTTGTGACGGCTTATGCGGTAAATTTGATTTTCGGGGCGCAAATGGCGGGGCAAAGCCGCGAAATCCTAGAAGGCGCGGTCATGCTAATAGCCGTGTTCTTGCTTTTTTATGTGGGATTTTGGCTGCTTTCCAATGCGGGCGCGAAAAAATGGTCGCATTATATCGCCGGTCAAGTCGAGGGCTCGCTTTCTAGCGGAGACGGCAAAACGCTATGGTGGACGGTATTCCTAGCCGTATATCGCGAGGGCGCGGAGACTGTGCTTTTCTACACCGCGCTTATTTTCGACGCGAAATCAAGCGGCGCGATTAGTATGGTGGGGCTTGGTTTTTTAGTCGGTCTTGTCGCGCTTATAATCGTGTATCTAATTATCAAGTATTTCTCGCTCAAAATCGCGATTAAGCCGTTTTTCCTCATCACTTCGGCTATTATTTTTTATATGTCGATAGTGTTTGTGGGCAAAGGCGTGATGGAGCTAGTCGAAGGCAAACTTTTCGTGCCTACCATCTTAGGGGGCTTTCCGACTATAACTTGGCTTGGTCTATATCCTTACGTCGAGAGCCTCGCGCCGCAAACTATCATGATAATAGCGCTAATCGGCGGTATTTTGTATATGAAGAAAAAACAAAACCAAATTTAATAAGGAGAAAAGTATGACAAAATTACTTTCAAGTGTGTTGGCTCTTAGCCTAGCTTCATCTGTTGCGTTCGCGGGCGAGCAAGCTATCGGCGAGCCTATCGAGCAAAACGGCATGGAAATCGCTGCCGTATATCTTCAACCAATAGACATGGAGCCAAAAGGCATCGACCTAGCTCCAAGCCTAGCTGATATTCACCTTGAGGCCGATATCCACGCTATCAAAGGCAACGCTCAAGGCTTCGGCGAGGGCGAGTGGATTCCTTACCTAAAAATCAGTTATGAGCTAAAGAACAAAGATAACGGCAAAATCAAAAAAGGCACGCTCATGCCTATGGTCGCTAGCGACGGCCCTCACTACGGCGCAAACTTAAAAATGGAAGCGGGCGTGGGCAACTACGAGCTTAAATTCCACATCGACAACCCTAGCACTCAAGGCTTCGGTCGCCACGCCGACAAAGAAACCGGCGTAGCAAAATGGTGGGCGCCGTTCGACGCGACTTATACTTTCAAATACACGGGCGCGCCTAAAAACTAATTTTCGCCCTGTTTTTGATAACCGCCCCCTATTTTCAGGGGCGGGCTTTTTAAGTATAGCTCGTCGCGTTTGCGAGTTATTTTCAAATTTGAATGGGATTTTAATGAGTATATTTTTTTATCACGTGGCTTTATCCGTATTTCTAGCGGCGTTTTTCCTTTCGTTTTTCAACAAACCTTTTAAAACCGTCTTTTTGCCCGCACTTTTTGGCGTGATTTTCGGATTCGCCTGTTTTAGCGCGTTTGCGATTTCAGTCAATACCGACGGCGCTAAGATATTTTTTGACGCTTTGGCGATTGCGGTTTTGCTGATTTCACCGCTTTTATTCAAATTTGAAAATTACTATTTGAGCGCGAGCGCGGCGTTTTTGCTTGCTAGCGCTTACGGCTTTGATTACCGCTTTATTAGCGCGAATTTTGGCATTTTCGCGGGCGAATTGCTCGATAGCCTGAGTCTTGCGAATTTATTTATGGCGCTTTTGGGCTTTGCGGTTTGCGCGTGCGCGTATTTCCTCGCTCGCGCTCTGGCGACGAAATTGCCTAGCGCGCTAAAAGCGGCGTTTTTCGCGCTTACGCTTATTGTTTTGACGCTCGATAGACTGGGATTTTTGGGTCTTAGCCTCATGCAAGAAGGCTTTGTGCCGACCTATTCAAATTTGCTCTCAATCGTAGCCAAACTTATTTACGCAAACGGTTTTTTGCCTATCTTCTTTTCGGTTCTGCTCGCGGTTTTCGCTATCGTCGCGCTCGCTCTCGCCCCAAAACGCGCGAGCCGCGAGGATATAATCAAATTTAGACTTGTAAAAGCCGCGAGAATTGGCGCGTGGCGGAATTTTGGTTTTGCGCTCGCGCTCGGGGCGATTACTAGCGGACTAAGTTTATATTACATAAATATTGAGTCCAAACCGCCTATGCTTAGCCCCGCGACCATAGTCGAACCCGTAAACGGCGAGTTCAAATTTGAAGCAAGTATCGTAAGCGATAACGAGCTTCATAGGTTTGCTTACGTCACGGACGACGGGCACAAGATTAGATTTTTCCTCCTCAATCGCTTCCCGGACAAGCTCGCGCCCGTGGCGGTGTATGATTCGTGCGCGATTTGCGGAGATATGGGATATGTAAAAAAGGGCGAAAATCTCATTTGTATCAGTTGTAACGTGCGCATATTTCTCCCAAGCGTAGGCAAACCGGGCGGCTGCAATCCGATTCCGTTTGATTTCAAATTTGACGGGCAAAATATCATAATCTCGCTCGAAGAGCTCGAAAAAGGCGCGACTTTCTTTGGCGAAATCGTCGAAAAAGAAGTTACCGACCCCGTAAGCCGCCAAAAAATCAAAAACAGCTCGAAATTTAGCTATTTGTATTACGGCAGGACGTATTTTTTTGAAAACTCGGACAACCAAGCCAAATTTGAAACAGACCCCGAAAAATACGTAACCACAAAGGGCGTGTTAAAGGAGCTTAAATAATGTTTTTTAGGATTTTGAAAGCCTCGATTAAGGGCGGGCGGGAGAGCAAGACTCTAGCTTTTCTTACGATTTTTTTGGCGGTTAGTTTGATCGCTTGCATGCTAAACCTCACGCTCTCAATAGGCGACGAAGTGGCAAAAGAACTTCGTAGCTACGGCTCAAATATCGTGGTGCTGCCGCGCTCCCAAAGCCTGAGCATAGAAATCGGCGGTAAGGAATATTCGCCGCTTAAAAACGAGGATTATTTAGCCCAGAGCGAAATCCATAAAATCAAAGAAATATTTTGGCGTAACAACATCACCGCTTTCGCGCCGTTTCTTAGCGTTCGCGCGGGCGGTTACGAGGTCGTGGGGACGTATTTTGACAAGGTCGTGGACGTCAAAGACGAGCCGGGGTTTTCTACGGGCGTGAAGACGCTTTATCCATTTTGGGGCGTGGAGGGCAAGTGGCCCAAGGAGGATAGCTTAGACGAGGTAATAGCCGGTTCAAATTTGAAACTTAGCATTGGCGATAAATTAAATTTGAACGGCCTAGAAGCGCGCGTAGTAGGCATTTTGAGCGGCGCGGAAAACGAGGCTAACAAACTCGTTTCTTCTCTCAAACTAGCTCAAACTCTCGCGGGCAAAGAGGGTCTAGTCGCCAAAGTCGAAGTCGGCGCGATGACAATTCCCGAAAACGACCTCTCTGTGAAGGCGCGCCGCAATCTCGATAATCTAGACAGCGTCGAATACGATAAATGGTACTGCTCGGCTTACGTAAGCTCTATTGCTTATCAAATCACCGAAGAGTATCCCGGAGCTTCGGCAAAAGCTATGCTTAGCGTGAGCGAAACCCAAAGCGGCATCACCAAAAAAATCCAAAATTTAATGGGCGTAGCGAGCGTGCTTTCGCTTTTTGTTTCGGCGATTTGTATCACGAGCTTGCTTAGCGCCGAGATTCACCGCCGCAAAAAAGAAATTGGACTTCTAAAAGCCCTCGGCGCGTCAAATTTTGCGATTTACGCGCAGTTCATGGGCGAGATTTTCATCGTTTGCGCCGTTGCGTCGCTTTTAGCGGCTTTCGCGGGCGTAGGGCTTAGTTCTTTTATTTCTAGTCAAATTTTTGGCTCGTTTATAGATTTTCATTTTATGGTTCTCCCACTGTCCTTAGCCTTTGGACTGCTTATTTGCGTGCTAGGCGGTATTTTGCCGCTTAGAAACGTGATAAATTTGCTCCCCGCGGAGGTGCTTTATGGCAGAAAATAATTCGTTTTTTAGGCGCGTTGTGGCTAAAAGTAT